>JAACDD010000089.1 GCA_009937085.1 Bacteroidota bacterium | reverse complement strand
TTCTAAGGTCACCGGGCAGAAAAAAACAGACACCTCTACCATGCAAGTCGTTGCAGATACGTTCCCCGCTGGAACCTTAAGTGGTGCGCCAAAACACCGTGCCATGCAGCTTATTGATGATTATGAAAATATTGATCGTGCCTTTTATGGTGGTGCGATTGGTTTTATTGATTTCAAAGGAAATTACAACCACGCTATTATTATTCGTTCGTTTTTGAGCAAAGACAATATGTTACACTACCACGCTGGAGCTGGTGTGGTATCCAAATCAAACCCTGAAAGTGAACTGCAAGAAGTGTACAACAAATTACGGGCGCTTAACACCGCCATGGATAAAGCAGAAAAACAGTTTTCATGAACATATTAGTTATAGACAATTACGATTCGTTCACTTTTAATTTGGTGCATTATTTAGAGGAACTCAATTGTGAGGTTACCGTAAAGCGCAATGACCAATTTGACATGGAAGAAGTGGCTACATTTGATAAAATTGTGCTTTCGCCAGGACCTGGAATTCCAGATGAAGCGGGACTATTAAAACCCGTTATTGAAAAATATGCGAAAACCATTCCCATGCTGGGCGTGTGTTTGGGGCATCAAGCCATTGCTGAGGTTTTTGGCGGAACGCTAACAAACCTATCTACCGTTTTTCATGGTGTTTCAAGTTCCATGACCGTATTGCAAGATGATCCGCTATTTGCCGATTTACCTAAACGCTTGGAAGTTGGACGCTACCATTCTTGGGTAGTTGACAAACCGCTTCCAGAGGGTTTTACCATCTTAGCAGAAGAAGAAAACGGACAAGTGATGGCCTTTAAGCATGAAAACTATGCACTCTATGGTGTTCAGTTTCATCCCGAATCCGTGCTTACGCCACAAGGAAAAAAACTGTTAAAAAATTGGGTTTCGTTATAATGCTTGCACTTTAACAAAACGAAAATAAATAATGAAAGAAATTTTAACACGACTGACGCAACACGAAAAGCTCTCGCGACAAGAAGCGAAAGAGGCGTTGCTGTTTATTGGTAGTGGTGCTGGCGATCCGTATCAAATCACCGCTTTTTTGAGTGTATTTATGATGCGAAGTATTGCGGTTGAAGAATTGGCTGGCTTTCGGGACGCCCTTTTAGAACTTTGCGTTGCTGTAGACTTGTCTGCTTACAACCCCATTGACTTATGCGGAACAGGCGGCGATGGAAAAGACACGTTTAACATTTCAACGCTTTCGTCTTTTGTTACAGCAGGGGCGGGTATTCACGTGGCAAAACATGGGAATTACGGCGTTTCTTCGTCTTGTGGCTCAAGTAATGTAATGGAGTTTTTAGGTATTCGCTTTTCTAATGATGCCGGTTTTTTGGAGAAATGTATTGATGACGCAGGAATTTGTGTTTTGCACGCACCCTTGTTTCACCCTGCCATGAAACACGTAGCACCTATTCGCCGTGCGTTACAGCTAAAAACCTTTTTCAATATGTTGGGGCCATTGGTGAACCCATGCGCACCAAAGCAACAAATCGTTGGGGTATTTAATTTAGCACTTCTACGATTATATCACTTTTTATTTCAAGATACGGATACGAATTTTTGCATTTTACATGCGCTAGATGGCTATGACGAAATCTCGCTTACGGGAGCTACCAAAGCTGTTTCTAAAAATGGTGAAATGCTTATTCGTCCTTCCGATTTTGGACTTAAACCTCTTACGCCAGAAGCCATTGGAGGGGGTAATACAGTTGAAGCTGCCGCAACTATTTTTAAAGCGGTTTTGAATGACGAGGCAACAGAAGCGCAAAAGCAAGTGGTATGCGCTAATGCAGGAACGGCTATTGCAACCGCGTTAGACACCTCATTAGCCGAAGGCTACGCAAAAGCAAAAGAATCTATTGAATCAAAGAAGGCGTTACACGCATTTACTAAACTTTTAGAGCTAAGCAAGTCATGAGTATTTTAGTACAAATTGTTGCAGACCAACGAAAAGAAATTACACTTAAAAAAGCTGTAGTTTCTCAAGCGCATTTGTATACCATGCCGCTCTACAACAGAAAAACGATTTCATTTTCTAACGCCATAAAAAACACGCCATTAGGCATCGTGGCGGAACACAAAAGACGATCGCCTTCCAAGCCAGAAATCAAGCTGCAATCTAGAGCTGCAGCAGTTGCACAAGGCTATGAAAAAGCAGGTGTGGCAGCCATGTCTGTATTAACAAACAATCAATACTTTGGGGGTTCGCTAGAAGACCTGCTTCTCGTACGAAGCGCTTGTAACCTTCCGCTGTTGAGAAAAGAATTTATTGTAGATGTGTATCAAATACATGAGGCAAAAGCCTTTGGTGCCGATGCTATTTTACTTATTGCAGCCTGTTTAAACGCAGATGAAACGAATCATTTAGCCAAAACCGCCAAAAGCATTGGTCTGGAAGTACTTCTCGAAGTCCATAATAAAACTGAACTCGATGAATCGCCTTTAGAATTTATTGATGTGGTTGGAGTTAATAATCGTAATCTTAACGATTTTTCTGTATCACTAGATACAAGTTTATCGTTGGCGGAATACATTCCATCTGATAAAGTCAAAATTTCCGAAAGCGGAATTTCTTCACACAGCGCTATTGGCACATTACAAAAAGTAGGCTTTGATGGCTTTTTGATGGGCGAACATTTTATGTTGCACGAATCGCCCGGTGATGCAGCGCAACAGTTTATCAAAACATTTAAGCCATGAAATTAAAAGTATGTGGCATGCGCGAACCCAAAAATGTGGCTGAGACAGCAGCACTACACCCTGATTATATGGGGTTTATTTTATGGGATGGCTCTAAACGCTATTGCGTAACGCCACCAGAAGTTCCTGCTGCTATTACCAAAGTGGGGGTTTTTGTAAATGCGCCTTTGAATGAAATTGAACATGCTATCACAACATTCAAATTAGGTGCAGTGCAATTGCACGGAAACGAATCGCCACAACAGTGCCGTGAACTGCAAGGCAAAACACAAGTAATAAAAGCATTTGGTGTTGGAGAAAATTTTGACTTTGATACACTCCTAGACTATCTGCCCTACTGCGATTTTTTCTTGTTTGATACCAAAGGGCCTATGCCTGGCGGGAATGGAACTACTTTTGATTGGTCTATTTTAGAAAATTATCCCTTTGATTTACCCTTTTTTATAAGTGGTGGTATTGGGTTAGCAGAAATAAATAAGATTAACGAACTTCGCAATGCAGATTTACCTGTCTATGCTATTGATGTAAACAGTAAATTTGAAACTGCTCCAGCGGTTAAAAATGTGGAGCAACTTAAAAATTTTAAAGAAAAATTAGCGCTATGAATTCATATAATGTAAACGAAAAAGGCTACTACGGCGATTTTGGTGGAGCCTATATCCCGGAAATGCTCTATCCAAATGTTGAAGAGCTACGACAAAGCTATTTGGAAATTACAGCTCAAGCCGACTTTAAAGCCGAATTTGATCAATTGCTTAAAGATTATGTCGGAAGGCCAACACCACTCTATTTTGCATCGCGATTATCCGAAAAATACAAGACCAAAATTTACCTAAAACGAGAAGATTTATGTCACACAGGTGCGCACAAAATCAACAATACTATTGGGCAGATTCTATTGGCAAAACGTTTGGGTAAAAATCGCATCATTGCAGAAACAGGCGCTGGACAACACGGCGTAGCTACGGCTACCGTTTGTGCGCTTATGGGCATCGAATGTATCGTGTATATGGGTGAATTGGATATTAAGCGACAAGCACCTAACGTAGCCCGCATGAAAATGTTAGGCGCAGAGGTTAGATCTGCACAATCGGGTAGTAAAACACTAAAGGACGCAACCAATGAAGCCATTCGCGATTGGATTAACAACCCTGTTGATACGCATTATATTATTGGCTCGGTAGTTGGACCGCATCCATACCCCGATATGGTAGCACGTTTTCAAGCTATAATCAGCGAGGAATGCAAAACGCAATTACAAGAAGTTGAAGGTCGTGATTACCCCGACCACGTTATTGCATGTGTAGGTGGTGGAAGCAACGCTGCTGGTATTTATTATCATTATTTAGATGATCCACGTGTAAATATTATTGCGGTAGAAGCCGCAGGAAAAGGTATTGACTCGGGGGAAAGTGCCGCTACCTCCGCTTTGGGAAAAGAAGGTGTTATCCATGGCAGCAAAACGTTACTCATGCAAACTCCAGATGGACAAATCACCGAGCCTTACTCCATTTCGGCAGGCTTAGACTATCCGGGTGTTGGACCTATGCACGCGCATTTGTATCGGAGTCAACGAGCTGAATTTGTCTCTATTCCAGATCAAGAAGCCATGGACTGGGGACTTTCGCTTTCACAGATGGAAGGCATTATTCCTGCTATTGAAACGGCACACGCATTTGCACTGTTGGATGAGCGCAAATTTGAGCCCAATGATGTATTGCTCTTTAATTGTTCGGGGCGTGGAGACAAAGACCTTGAAACCTATATTGATTATTTTAAGCTGTAAGTTTAAAAAAACGTACTTTAGTAACTGTATTAGCCCCAATCTAATTCAAAAACTGAATTAAATACATTGTAGTATATGAAGCTGAGAGGGGTGTTAAGCACACCATTCATGAAAGAGTTTAAAAAGTTTATCAGCAAAGGCAATGTTGTTGAGTTAGCTGTTGGGCTTATTATGGCTACGTACTTTGGTGCAATTGTAAAGTCATTGGTGAATGATATCATCATGCCACCCGTTGGAAAACTCATTGGAGGCGTTGACTTTGCCTCATTCAAGTATGTAATTCAAACTGCTAACGAAGCAGCGGGAGTCAATGAAATCGCCATCCGATATGGCCAATTTATCAATACCATAATAACCTTTCTTATTGTCTCATTTTCCATCTTTTTGGTGGTGAAATTATACAACAACATAAAAGAGAAACTAGCAGCCGAAGAAGAAAAAGAAACGCCAGCTGCCCCACCTGCACCAACAAAAGAAGAAGTGTTGCTGACCGAAATCAGAGACTTACTCAAAAAAAAGTAGATACTAACTTTTTGTTGCCTGACCTTTTTTAAAAGAGTATTTTTGTGCTTTAAATAAAGTTAGCCTTTATTATATGAATCGCATTCAATCCGTACTCGAGCAAGACAAAAAACTGCTATCCATTTATTTTACCGCTGGATTTCCAAACCTAAACGATACTGTAAGTATACTTAAACAATTGGAGGCATCCGGTGTAGACATGATTGAATTAGGGTTACCGTTCTCTGATCCATTAGCAGATGGTCCCACCATACAAGAAAGTTCTACACAAGCGCTTCGCAACGGCATGACCACAGACAAGCTCTTTGATCAACTCAAAGATGCGCGCAAACATATAAGCGTACCGCTGATTGTAATGGGATATTTTAATCCAATGATGCAATATGGCGTAGAACACTTTTGTCAAAGATGTCAAGAAGTTGGTATTGATGGGCTTATCATTCCAGACCTTCCAGTTGATGTGTATCATGAAAAATACCAAGCATTATTTCAGCAATACGGATTACTTAATATGTTTTTGATTACTCCGCAAACACCAGATGAACGCATTCGCTTTATCGATGAGGTGTCTGAAGGATTTATTTATATGGTAAGTAGTGCCGCAACCACAGGAGCGCAAAGTAGTTTTGGCGATGCGCAAGCTGAGTATTTTAAACGTATTGGTGCCATGAATCTTAACGCAAAACTTTTGGTTGGTTTCGGCATCAGTAACTCCGAAACCTATCAAGCGGCTACAGCACACAGCAAAGGGGCTATTATTGGGTCTGCATTTATCAAGCATCTTGACGCAAACGGTCCAGATAGTGTGTCCGATTTTATAGAGCAGATTCGCTAAATATTACTTTTACATCTTTTTTTTGCACAGCCAATAATTAATTTTTTTATCGCCACGCTAATATGAATAATTACCGATCCTATTTCATTCTCTTTTTAACTAGCGTTTCAATAATCGGTTTTTCACAAGAGCATGCGCATTGGAGTGCGGCACGTCCAGATGGTCACGCACCCATCAGCGTAATGGGTGATCACACGCACCACAAAGGGGAAGTAATGTTTTCATACAAATACATGCCCATGTGGATGGAAGGAAGCTTAAATGAAAGCGATGCAGTTTCTAATGCAACTGTATTCGAAAACTATATGGCAGCTCCCCAAAAAATGCAAATGGACATGCACATGCTTGGGGCTATGTATGCACCTTCAGAAAAGATTACGCTAATGGCAATGGTACATTACTTGTCAAATAGCATGGCCCTAAAAACAAAAATGGGTATGGCCTTTAACACAGAATCCAAAGGGTTTGGCGATATGTCAATTGCTGCATTAATTAATTTGGCACAGCTACCACATCAATCTGTTCATGCCATGCTGGGAATATCAATTCCTACTGGTAATATTGACCAGCGTGGTAACACTCCCATGATGACCAACGCGCAACTCGCCTATTCCATGCAGCTTGGAAGCGGTACTTGGGATCCTATTTTGGGTATCACCTATCTAGGGCAAAGCGATAATTTTTCATGGGGTGCGCAACTAAAACAAACCATTAGATGGGGAAAAAATAATGAAGCGTATCAATTGGGAAATCATTTTCGCACTATGGGCTGGGCTGCAATTAAACTCAATAAAAACTTTAGTTTTTCGGGCAGTTTGCGCTACACAAAGTTGAGTAGCATTAGCGGATCAGATAAAGATATGAATCCAGTAATGATGCCGTTATTTAGTACCGAAAACAGTGGAAGAAGTCAAACAGATGCAGGAGTTGGAATTAATTTCTACATCCCTGAAGGATCACTTAAAAATCTCAGGTTTGCCACTGAAATACTACTACCAATTACGCAACGTGTAAATGGTATTCAGATGGAAAACAAATCGCTTGCAACCTTTGGCATTCAGTATGCACTGTAACAAAACACAGAACTACCGTTTCCACTGATTTTTTGTAACTTACATTCAGATTCCCAAGTCTAATGTATTCTTTCTTATATTTTTGGATTTGGGTTAAAACCAAATCATCATGGGAAAAGGAGACAAAAAAACACGGCGTGGAAAAATTGTAAATAAGACATTTGGCGTTAGAAGACCTCGGCCAAAAAACAAACGTAAAACTAACGCACAAAAACAGGCTGAGTAGCGTCGTTCGTTTCGGCTTCGCTGAAGGCATAGCCATCAGCAGCAAACGCCAGAACATCATCAGTGGTTTGCGCATTTGTTTTAAGTAAATGTCGCGTCATAAGCCCGCGTGCTTTTTTGGCGAAAAAGGAAATTATTTTCAATTTTCCATTCTTAAAATCTTTAAATACGGGGTGTATTACAGCGGTATTTAGTGCGTCAAAATCAATTGCGCTAGCATACTCTTTACTCGCCAAGTTGACCACCAACTCTGAAGAAGACAGTTCGTTTTTTAAATGCGTAGTAAGTTGTTCTTTCCAAAACGCATAAAGAGTTTTTTGACCATTCAAACCAAATGAAGTTCCCATTTCTAGTCGATAGGGTTGCATCAAATCCAACGGTTTTAATATGCCGTAAAGTCCAGATAAAATACAAAGGTTTTGTTGTGCAATACTCAGTTCACTTTCGCTTAGTGAATATGCGTCTAAGCCCGAATACACATCTCCATTAAAAGCAAATACTGCAGGGCGTGCGTTTTCCGTGGTAAAGGATGTTGTAAACTGTTGATTTCGCTCCCAATTTAGCTCCGCTAATTTTTCAGAAATATGCATCAATTTTTGCAATTCGGCAGGGGATTTTGTTTTTAAGGAAGCGTTGAGTTGCACTGCTTTGTTCAAAAAAAAAGGTAGCGTGTGGTTCGCTGTTGGAAGCGCACTTTTGTAGTCTAAAGATTTGGCTGGTGAAATCAGAATTTTCATCTTCAATATTTTAGTTAAAAATACAATTCTTGTGCGCTTTGGCAACGCTAACGCATAAAACTACTCAATAGTACTATCAAGAATTCCCTAATCGTTGATGTTGAGCGTAATTGCGCCATTTGTCAAGTAAGCCTTCAAAATCAGGAGGTAGTGGGCAACTAAAAGACATTTTCTCTCCGCTTTCAGGATGCACAAAACCCAAGGTTTGGGCGTGTAGCGCTTGCCTAGACATTTGCTTAAAGCAATTGTCTACAAACTGTTTGTATTTGGTAAACGTGGTGCCCTTTAGAATTTTATCGCCCCCGTAACGCGAATCACTAAACAGGGTGTGCCCAATGTGTTTCATATGAGCTCTAATTTGGTGAGTGCGACCTGTTTCCAAAACACAACGCACTAGGGTTACATAGCCAAATCGCTCTACCAATTCGTAATGGGTAACGGCATTTTTACCTTGTTCTGCATCTGGAAAAACAGTCATGAGCAACCTGTTTTTTGGGTCGCGCCCCAAATGACCGTCTACTGTTCCTTTTTCGTCAGTTACATCTCCCCATACCAACGCCAAGTATTGACGTTCCGAAGATTTGTCGTGGAACTGCTGTGCCAAATGCGCCATAGCGTGTTCGGTTTTTGCAACCACCAATAACCCCGAAGTGTCTTTATCGATTCGGTGCACAAGTCCGGGACGGTTATTGCTGTTTTTGGGAAGTTGTCCAAAATGATGCAACAATCCGTTGATTAGTGTTCCCGAGTAATTTCCATGACCTGGATGCACAACAAGCCCAGCAGGTTTATTTACCACCAAAAGCGCATCGTCTTCATATACAATATCAAGAGGCATTTCTTCAGGAGTGAGTAAGGCTTCGTGTGGCGGATGAGCCAAAAGTACGCGTACAACATCGCCTCCTTTTACCTTATAATTGGATTTAACAGCGTTATCGTTTACAAAAATTGATCCCGCTACAGCTGCTTGTTGTATTTTATTTCGAGTTGCATTTTCAATGCGATTCATCAAAAACTTATCTACACGTAGTGGCTCTTGCCCTGAGTCGGCAGTAAAAGCATAATGTTCATGAAGATCGTCAAACGCAGTTTCTTGTTCCATATTATTGTTGTGGTATAGTGCCGTTACCTAAAACTAAATCTACTCTAGAGGTTTTAGGTAATTTTTCTCCTGGAGCAATAGGAGCATTGTCATACCGAAGCTGCAACACCATATCTTTTCCAATATTATCCATGTAAGAAATTTCGCCAATTTCTAAGCCAACTGCACGAAGCGTAGATTCTGCAGAACGCCTTGTGATTTGTATGACTTCGGGAATACGCACCTCATTGTAATTGGCAGGATTGAGCGTAAGGTAAATTTTTCGGTTCTTTTTTACTTGATCACCCGCTAGTGGCGATTGCTCAATAACAGCAAAAGGTTTGTATTCGGGATTGAATCGTGCCGAGTCAATAACCTCAAAATTCAACTTTTGATCCTCCAAAATAAGTTCCACCTCAGCAATAGATTTTGCTTGTAAGTCCGGAACTTCAATAAAATTGCCTTGCCGTGTGTGCCAGTTTAAGCCGTAAAAAACACCAATAAAAAGTGCTGCGACTACAAGTAGCAATAAAAATAATTGCCAAAAAAAGCTGCGACTAAACAAAAAACGAAAGAAGTGAAGCATAAGATCTCTTAATGAACCCCAAAAATAATGATATTTGCACTATGAAAAAACGCATCGCCGTAGTAATGGGCGGAACCACTTCTGAACACGATATATCGCTTAAAAGTGGTGCCGTTGTACTCAAGCATTTACCGAACGAAATTTTCGATATAACAGCCGTGATTGTTTCCAAATCAGGTTGGATTGCACAGCATAATACGCATGAAATCCCTATTGACATAAATACATTCTCCTATATTTTTGATGGAAAAACCTATTCGTTTGATGCTGTTTTTAATGCCGTTCACGGCGCTCCCGGAGAAAACGGGGAACTTCAAAAAGCGCTAGAAAACGCCAATATACCCTACACAGGTTGTACTGCCGAGGTATCACGTCTCACTTACAACAAACATCAAACGTTAGCTTTTTTGGCACCGCACGGAATTGCTATGGCAACAAATCAATTGTTGCATAAAGACGCTGATTGGGATATAAACGAATTGGTAGAAAAAATTGGACTGCCCTGTTTTGTGAAAGCAAACAAAGCCGGAAGCAGCTATGGCGTAGTGAAAGTACACAAAGCCAATGAAATGAAAGATGCCATTCGTACAGCGCTTTTAGAAGATGATCAAGTACTTATAGAGTGTTTTCTATCAGGAACGGAAGTGTCCATTGGCGTCATTGAATACCATGGCGAAGTGGTAGTACTCCCACCAACAGAAATTATTGCCAATGGTGATTTTTTTGATTATCAAGCAAAATACGAAGGCAATTCACAAGAGATTACCCCTGCCCGACTATCTGAAGTACAATTGAAAAATCTTAATGCTGCAGCAAAAAAAGTATTTACAACTTTGGGTGCAAAAGGGTTTAGCCGCAGCGATTTTATTTTTAAGGGCGATGTACCGTACTTTTTAGAACTTAACAGTATTCCTGGACTTACGGAAGAAAGTTTACTTCCGCAACAAGCACGTCATGTTGGAATCAAACTCGGCGACTTGTTTACAGATATGATTTATAGCTGTCTAAAAAATAATACCTTTGACGCATGAAACGCGCATTATTTCCCGGTTCATTTGATCCATTCACGGTTGGACACTTA
>JAACDD010000012.1 GCA_009937085.1 Bacteroidota bacterium | reverse complement strand
TGATGAATTGGAATGGTGGGAAACTTTTTCAAAAGAAGATAAAGAGCAAGCTACTGAAGAAATGGCGCATTGGGTTGAGCGAGCTACGGAATTTTATGATAATGAAATCAATAATTATACAGATTGATGGACACCTTACTGCTTTGGGATAAGGATCTTTTTTTGTGGCTAAATAACTTGGGTACTCCACAGTTTGATGCACTTTGGATGGCTATCACGGACAAAAAGCACACCATTGCTTTTTATATTGTACTTACCGCTATTTGTAGCAAGTGGCTTGGTTGGAAAAACACACTTTGGGTATTACTTACCATTGCATTATTGATAACCTTCACCGACCAAATAACCAATGCTTTTAAAAACGGATTTCAACGTTTACGTCCTTGCCATGAGGAATCATTAGACGGTTTGATGCGTCTTGTAAAATCGAGTTGTGGTGGAAAGTACAGCTATTTTTCAGGTCATGCGTCCAATTCGTTTGCCATTGCCACACTTTTTGTAGTACTATTCGCGAAGCGATTTCGCGCCATGCGACTCCTTTTTGTAGTTGCTACTTTAGTCGCTTATAGCCGTATTTATATAGGTGTTCATTACCCGCTTGATGTGTTAAGCGGTGCACTTTTTGGCACTTTTGCAGGCTGGATGTTTGCTAAAATCTACCTTAAATTTATTCCAAATCCGCTTTAAGAAGCTCAGGGTAGGCTTGTAAAAACTGACTTACTCTTGGTTTTGAAACCGCTCTGATATACGGATTATTGGGATTGTTTGCTTCAAAGTCTTGATGGTAATCCTCTGCTTGATAAAACGCATTTAACTTCTTTACCTCCGTCACAATTGGGTTTTTGTAACGTTTGATTTCTGTGAGTTTCTTAATTGTTTTTTCTACCGTCTTTTTTTCTTCTTCCGTTTCATAAAAGGCAATGGAACGGTAGTGCGTTCCTTTGTCTGGACCTTGTCGGTTGAGTGTGGTTGGATCGTGCGATCCAAAAAACACTTGGACAAGTGTCTCAAACGATACTTTATTTGGATCATAAACAACCTTAATACTTTCGGCATGTCCTGTTTTGCCAGAAACAACTTGCCTATAATTTGGGTTTATTGTTGACCCTCCGGCATAACCTGATATTGCCTCTTGAACGCCATCTACATGCTCAAAAACGGCTTCAACACACCAGAAACACCCTGAAGCAAAATAGGCAGCTTTATATTCTTGTGCTATAGTATATGTTGTTTTTGCAACTGGCACTGGATTGTCTACGGGTTTTGGCGCTGCAATTGTACATGCTGCAATTTGAATACTGATAAGAAAAAGTCGCATAGCTTATGTGTTACTAAATGTATTTGAAAATAATTTACAAAAACGATGCCAACTCTTTTGTTCTTTTAAAGCAGCAAATGCTTTTTCGTCCCTGTAGGATTCCGTGTTTTCTAACGCATCTAGTATCGCTGCTGAAAGCGCCGTTGGATTAGGTTTTGAAACGATAGCTGTTTTCGAATTTACACTTTCCGCAAGTCCGCCCACATTGGTTACTATTGTAGGCTTTGCAAAATGAATTGCCATCGGAGTGATGCCGCTTTGTGTAGCTGACACATAGGGTTGAATTACCCAATCGCAAGCCGAAAACCACATCGAAACAGCATTTATAGGTACAAATCGATCATGAAACAAAAGCATATCATCCACCTTTAGGGCGGAGGCTAGTTCTCGATATTTTCTCAGGGGCTCGTATGGTTCTCCAACAATCAAAAAACGTGCTCGTGGTCTTTTTTTTCGTAGTTGTGGTAGGCTTTTTATCAGTATATCCAACCCTTTATACGGTCGAATCAATCCAAAAAACAATATATATTCAAACGTATCCTCTAATCCCAAAGCAACTAATGCCTCAGCTTTTTTTATTGGTTCTGGCAGTTGTATGTTTATGGGGTGAAAATAAGTGTGAATTGGCTTAGTTGTTTGTTCTTTTAAAGCATCAGAAACCTTTTCAGACATGCACAGTATTTCGTCAATTCCTTCTAAAAAAGTTCCTAAAAGCACGGTATCTGCTAATTTTCTTTCGTGCGGTAGCGCATTATCTACCCAGGCGATCTTTTTACATTTAAGTTGACTTGCTATAGTTCGATAACACAGCGCGAGCCAAGGCGTCCAATACCTAAAAACAACCAAGCTCGGTTGTAGTTTTTTGATGTGTTTTGCCGTTTTCCACCATGTTAATGGATTAAGCATATTGATTTCTCGATATGATGTAACATCAAGTTTTGTTGCTGAATCAGAAAATTGCGTTTTTCCTGGAAATAATGCTTTAGGGTAGAGCAATGAAAACGAAAAAACGACAACATCTTCGCCTTGTGCAACAAGTGTCTGCACAAAGGATTTGTTGGTGTCTGCTATACCACCACGAAAAGGAGAAACAGGACCAACTAAAACAACCATTTTAGTTGTCTTCAATAAGCACCCATTCGCCTTTGGCGAGTAGGGGTTCTGCTTGTTTAAACTGTACGGTTTTACGTTCGCCGCTTACTACATGTTGGATATCAACACGTTCGTTTCGTCCAATTTGTGGACGCTCACGTACGATAGTTTCCGCTTTTTCCATTGGAGCGCCGCCAGATTGTTGTGATGCTTGACGCATCGCCTGTTGGTCTTGATTTAGTACTTCTTCTTTAGAGATGTTGACACGTTCTTTTCGTCGTGTAGTACGTGCTTCACGAATTGTGTTGGGGTCTTGTGTGGGTAATTCCCCTTTAAATAAGAACGAAATCATATCTCTATTTACGGTGTCCATAAACCCACGGAACAACTCAAACGATTCAAACTTATAAATCAATAGGGGATCTTTTTGCTCATGTACAGCAAGTTGCACCGATTGCTTAAGTTCATCCATTTTACGAAGGTGGTCTTTCCACGATTCATCGATAATGGCAAGGCTGATATTTTTTTCAAAATCACGCACTAAATTTTTACCTTCACTTTCAAAAGCATTTTCCAAATCACTAACCACATTCAAAGTGCGAATACCATCTGTAAAAGGTACTACAATGCGTTTAAAGGTATTGCTTGGGTTTTGATAGACGTCCTTGATTACAGGGAAAACACGCTTGGCGTTTTCCTCCATTTTTTGCTGATAGTGTGCTAATGCTGCTTGATAAACCAATTCGGTAAGCTGCTCTACAGATTGATTTTCAAAATCATCTGCGGTAACAGGACTTGTAAGCGAAAACAATCGAATTAATTCAAATTCAAACTGCTTGTAGTCTTTATTTGCTAAGTTGGTAGCGCAAATTTGGTCGCAAGTGTCAAAAAGCATATTTGCGATATCTACTTGTAGTCGCTCTCCGTTAAGGGCATTGTAGCGTCTTTTATAAATCACTTCACGTTGTGCGTTCATCACATCGTCATATTCAAGCAAACGCTTTCGAATACCAAAGTTGTTTTCTTCTACTTTTTTCTGTGCCCGCTCTATCGATTTTGTCATCATGCTCGCTTGGATAACCTCACCTTCTTTGTGTCCCATACGGTCCATCATTTTGGAGATACGTTCTGATCCAAACAATCGCATTAAATTATCCTCTAGCGATACATAAAATTGTGAACTTCCAGGGTCGCCCTGACGTCCAGAACGCCCGCGCAACTGGCGGTCAACACGTCTGGAATCGTGGCGCTCAGTACCTACAATTGCAAGTCCGCCTGCTTCCTTTACAGCATCGTTAATTTTGATGTCCGTTCCACGCCCTGCCATGTTGGTGGCAATCGTTACAATACCTGCTTTTCCAGCCTCTGCAACTACGTCCGCTTCTTTTTTGTGGAGTTTGGCATTAAGTACGTTGTGCGGTACTTTTCGTATAGTGAGCATTCTGCTCAGTAACTCGGAAATTTCTACCGAAGTAGTACCAATAAGCACAGGTCGGCCTTCTTGTGAAAGTGAAGTGACATGATCAATTACCGCATTGTATTTTTCACGTTTTGTCTTGTAAATAAGGTCGTTTTCATCTTTACGGGCAATAGGTCTGTTGGTTGGAATTTCCACAACATCCAATTTATAAATTTCCCAAAACTCACCTGCTTCTGTAATTGCC
>JAACDD010000088.1 GCA_009937085.1 Bacteroidota bacterium | reverse complement strand
CGAACCCAACAAGTATGCATGCTGCCGTGATTTCCTTTGGCGAAAGAGCAGGAAAAAAAGCTGTGATTTTAGGAACTATGGCAGAACTTGGAACACATGATGCAAAAGAACATGAGGCACTTGTAAAGCTTGTGGATAACATGGGAATTGAATATTGCTATTGGGTAGGCAATCCCTATCAACCTTTTGTGGACTCAAACTGGTTTGAAACAACCGAAGACCTTGCATCGCACCTAAAAACCAACCCCGTTGATGCCGATGAAATTTTGATTAAAGGGTCAAGAAGTGTAGGGCTGGAAAGCCTGCTGCCATATATTTAAAAAAAGTGGGTCATATTGGATTCGAACCAATGACTTCCGCCCTGTCAAGGCGACACTCTGAACCAACTGAGTTAATGACCCAAGAGTGCAAAAGTAATGAATTCATTTATTCCGTAAATTTGTAAAAAAGCTATGATACATTACTCGCGTGCGGATATTGACCAAATGGATAAAATTTTCCGCCTTAACCTGATCAACAGTTGCACAGGATTTAAATCGGCAAATTTATTAGGAACAAAATCCACAAACGGCGCGCCCAATGTGGCGGTCTTTAGCAGCATCACACACTTGGGGAGTAATCCGCCGCTTATTGGTTTTGTGCTGCGTCCAACTACTGTTCCGCGCGATTCCTATCGAAATATCAAAGAAACAGGCTACTTTACCGTAAATCATATTCATAGCGCTATTATTGAAGATGCACACCATACTTCTGCAAAATATCCCACCGAAGTTTCAGAATTTTCACAAACGCAGTTAGAAGAAGAATATTTGGAAGGGTTTTATGCCCCTTATGTCAAAGGAGCAAAAGTACGATTGGGATGTAGGTTTTTAAACGAATACGAAATCAAAGAAAACAATACGCTATTGCTTGTAAGTCAAATTGAGCATGTGTATGTTGCAGATGAAACTATTCAGCAAGAAGACGGTTGGCTAAAACTTCAAAATGCCGATACGGTAACTATTAATGGGTTAGATGGTTATGCCAAAACAGAACTCATTGAGCGATACCCATACGCAAGACCTAAAAAAATATGAATTTTTTAGCTGAAAACTTAGAAGCATACGTACAGCAACACTCGGAGCAAGAGCCGGAGTTATTGCAACAATTGGCGCGAGAAACTCACCTCAAAGTGTTACAACCAAGAATGTTAAGCGGTGCATACCAAGGGAGATTATTAGCCCTTATTTCTAAACTTATTACGCCTAAACACATTTTGGAAATTGGCACATTCACAGGGTATTCGGCACTGTGCATGGCAGAAGGATTACACGCAAACGGACGCATAGACACCATTGATGTTGACGAAGAATTAACTGATATGCAACGCCGTTATTTTGATGCTTCTGGATATGGAAAACAAATTTTTCAACATTTGGGAAATGCAGCTGAAATTATTCCCGCATTGAATGGAGACTTTGATTTGGTTTTTATAGATGCTGATAAAGAACAATATCCGCTTTATTTTGACTTGATAATAGATCGCATAAATGCGGGCGGATTGATTATTGCAGATAATGTACTGTGGTCTGGAAAAGTGGTTACAAATGCCACAGACGAAGCCACACAAGCACTGCAACTATTTAATATGAAAATGGTGGAAGACACACGTGTAGAAACCGTTTTGTTACCTGTTAGAGATGGACTGACGCTTATTCGAAAAATTTAACGCCTGCGCTTAACTGTACCAGTAATTTCGTTGATTTCTTTTTTAAGGTCATCAACTTCTTTTTGAATTTCCTTGGTGTCTAACCCTTGCGCCTCGGCAGACTTTTCCAATTCTTCTCGAAAATCTCTACTTGCACTTTTCACATGCTGGATTCCTTTGGCAAGTGTACGTGCAATTTCAGGAACACGATTCGCGCCAAAAACCAATAGCACTATCATAAACACAAAAACAAGCTCAGCTCCGCTTATAAAAAATAACATGCAATAAAGATACAGCAATACTTGAAGTTAGCATAATGAACAGCACTTGAAATAAATCAAATATAACGCAAGGCATAAACTAGCCAATTACGCCAGAGCCAATGCATTCGTTTTGCAAGTACCACGCAGCAAACTGCCCAGCGGCTATCGCTGATTGAGGCGCAACAAAAACCAAGAACACTCCCTTAGAAGAAGTGTGCAGCATGGCCTTAGCCAAAGGTTGACGGTAACGAATACGCGCTTGTACTTCCATAGGATGATCTGAAGCCAAATCAGGGCGTATCCAATGGATATCGTCTTGTGCAACCCAAAGCGCACGGCGGTACAATCCCGGGTGGTTTTTTCCTTCGCCTACATAGATGGTGTTCGTTTTTACATCTGTAGCCAACACAAATAATGGCTCTACCGTACCGCCAACCGCCAAGCCTTTGCGTTGTCCAACTGTAAAAAAATGAGCACCGTTATGCGTACCTACTTTCTTACCATCAGACGGAGTATAAGCATATTTTTTTGCCAGTCCTTCGGGTGTACTTTCACGTGGCTCGCTGTACATCAGGTGTGAGTTGGGTACTTGAAGGATATCGCCTTTTTTAACAGCAAGTTTTTGTTGTAAAAAATCGGGCAGGCTCACCTTTCCAATAAAACAAAGTCCTTGAGAATCGCGTTTTTCAGCAGTAATCAGGCCTTGTTCAGCAGCAATTTTGCGTACTTCGCTTTTTTGCAATCCCCCGATAGGAAATAAGGTTTTGGCCAATTGTGCTTGATTGAGTTGGCATAAAAAATAAGATTGGTCTTTATTGCTGTCGGCACCAGCTATAAGTTGGTGCATGGTTCTTGTTGAGTTTTTGATTTCGCCTTTTTGGCAATAGTGTCCTGTAGCAACAAAATCTGCACCCAATGAGAGCGCAATGTCTAAAAACACATCGAATTTAATTTCACGATTGCACAACACATCAGGATTGGGTGTGCGACCACGTTGGTATTCAGCAAACATATAATCTACGATACGTGCTTTGTATTGCTCGCTTAAATCAACGGTTTGAAACGGAATTCCAAGTGTATCGGCAACAAGCATGGCATCGTTACTATCTTCCAGCCATGGACACTCATCGGAAAGGGTAACAGAATCATCGTGCCAATTTTTCATAAACAAGCCTATGACCTCGTAACCCTGTTGTAACAGCAAATAAGCTGCAACGCTAGAGTCTACACCTCCTGAAAGTCCGACAATGACACGTTTTCCATGCATAGCACAAAGTTAAGCAGGTTGATACCGCTCTACCAAACTAGTAATGAAGTGTTTGCAAATGGTTTACTTGCGAAGCTTTTTCTGGCGATCCGCTTCTTCCATCATCTCAGCCATTTTACGCTGAAAGCGGTTTTGCTTTTTTGGCTTCTTTTTGTTCTCCTCAATCTGCGCATGGATTTTATCTTGATCGATAATCACGTTTTTAACCACTACCATAATAGCAATCATCAACAGGTTAGAAACAACATAATACAAACTAAATCCACTAGCGTAATTGTTAAAGAAAAACAACATCATCACAGGCATCAAATACATGATAAATTTCATGTTAGGCATACCCGGTTGTGCGGGTTGCATTTGCTGCCCAGTAGTCATTCGCGTATAGAAAAATATCGCAACCGAAGCCAATAATGGAAACAAACTAATATGATCTCCATAGAAAGGAATCGTAAACGGTAATTCGGCAATTACGTCATAAGAAGATAAGTCATCTGCCCATAAAAATGATTTTCCTCGCAATTCGGATGCAATGGGGAAAAAGTAAAATAAGGCAAAGAAGACAGGCATTTGTATCAACGCAGGAATACACCCAGAAAGCGGACTTGCGCCGGCCTTAGTGTAAAGCTTCATGGTTTCTTGCTGACGCTTAGTCGCATCCTTTTTATACTTTTCGTTTATCGCTGTTATTTCTGGCCTAAGCACACGCATTTTAGCTTGTGACACATAGGATTTATACAACACAGGCGATAGCACCAATCGCACAATTACGGTAAGTAAAATGATGGCAATACCATGTGGCACAATTCCCGTTAGAAAACCAAAAAGCGGATAAAATACCGAGCGGTTTATCCAACCAATAAGTCCCCAACCAAACGAAATACTTTCAAATAAATTTTCGTCGTAATTTTTAAGAATGGCGTAATCTGTTGGTCCCATGTACCAATCAAAATTGGCTTGAAAACGATTGCGGTCATACGGAAGGGACGTTTCAGTAGAAAACCCTTTGAGGTATGCAGAAGCTTCTACCTCTTCGTCAGTCATATCCGTTGCGCTGAGTAATACTTGCTCAAAAGGTTGTTCCGGAATCAGAATACTGCTAAAAAAGTGTTGGCGGTAGGAAACCCACTCCACAGCTTTTTCTTTTTCATCATCGTCACCCGAAGCAGAAAGCGTGCTATACTTATCGGTTTCATGACGATATGCCAATTGCGTATAGCGGTTTTCATATTGTGCACTTTTGGCATGACGGAAACCGTCCATATCCCACGAAAAGGCGGCAGGAATTGCCGTGTCTAAAGCGTTTTCAATGCCCTCTGCAACTACCTCAAAACCAAATCGAAATCCATTTTTAGGAAGCGTGTATACAAATTCAATATATCCGTTTGCTTCAATAGGTGCACGAAGGCGTAGTTCTTGTCCGTTATCGTTTTTGGTGATGGTTGGAGAAAACATCAGAAATTTGGTTTGCAACAACTGCCCAGCAGCGGTTGTAAAAGCAAAGTTAAGTGAGCTGTTTTCTTTATTTATAAGGTATAAAGGCGCATCTTGATAGTTTGTTTCTCCATTTAACAACACTTGCTCCATGCTACCCCCTTTGGTAGAAATTCCAAGGGAAAGCACATCGTTTTCAAGTGTTATGGTTTCTTCGGCAATCGCATTTGTAGCAGGTAATTCTGCGGAAACAACCAAAGCCTGTTCGGGTGTTTGGCTTTGGGGTTCAGTAACCGCTTCTGAAGTTTGATCCTGCTGGGTATTAGCTAGTGCCAAATCTTCAGCAGATTGGTTATACATCATCCATGTGAAAATGACAAAGACAAGCACCATGCCAATGATTTGTAAGGGGTCTATCCGACGTTGTTCCATTCGTTATTTTTTTGTTTTTGCATATTGACTACACGCCTGCACAAAGGCTGAAAAAAGTGGGTGCGGCGTCAAAACAGTACTTTTATATTCGGGATGATATTGCACGCCCATAAACCAAGGATGCGAATCAATTTCCACAATTTCGGCAAGTCCCGTATCGGGATTTACGCCTGTTGCTTTTAACCCATGAGAATTCAATTGTTCTAGGTAAGCATTATTGAGTTCGTAGCGATGGCGATGACGTT
>JAACDD010000087.1 GCA_009937085.1 Bacteroidota bacterium | reverse complement strand
GATATTACCCCCGAAGAACTTATCGAAAGAAAAATCGTTACTGCAGCAGAATATGAGCAGCTTGCAAATTATACAAGGGCTTTGTTTGCACGAGGCACTGAAATGGCAGCTGCACAAGGCTTAATTCTGGTGGATACTAAATATGAATTTGGCAAAGACGCCAAGGGGAATATTATTCTGATTGATGAAATTCACACGCCAGATTCTTCACGATACTTTTATGCAGATGGCTATCAAGAGCGTCAAGATAAGGGCGAGTCACAACGTCAATTATCAAAAGAGTTTGTTCGTCAGTGGTTAATCGAGCATGGATTTCAAGGTAAGCCCGGTCAACAACTTCCCGAAATGTCTGACGCTTACATTGCGTCTGTTTCGGAGCGTTATATTGAATTATACGAGCATATTACAGGGAATACGTTTCAAAAAGCTGACCTGACGAATGTTTCAGGTCGTATACAGCAAAATTTAGATGCGTTTTTCAAGGCCTAATGTCTCTAGGAGTTCCTTGTCAATAGCTGAGTTGTAAGGCAGTTTAAACATCACCGGGTGATTACGAAGCCAAGTGAGTTGTCGTTTGGCAAATCTTCTCGTGTTTGTTTTGATGTTTTCTATGCTTTTTTCTAAGGATTGTTTTCCATCAAAATAGGGCAGTAGTTCTCTGTAACCTACTGTTTGCAGCGCATTGAGGTTTTTATAGGGCACTAATGTTTTCGCTTCTGCTAGTAATCCATTTTCTATCATCATATCTACACGGGTATTGATGCGCTCATATAATTTTTCACGATTCATCGTAAGTTCAATAGATACTGTTTCAAATGAACGTAATTTTTTGGGTTGTCCTAAAAAAGATGAATACGGTTTTCCTGATGCTGTACAAACGCTCAAAGCGCGTAACAATCTCACATGATTTTGTGTGTCAACAACTTCAAAATACGCTGGGTCTAAACGTTTTAATTCGTCTTGTAAATGCACTAATCCCTTTGTTTTAAATGCATTTTGCCACATTGTAGCAATAGCTTCAGACACATCGGGAAATGTATCTAATCCGTGCACAACGGCATCAGTATATAGGTTTGAACCGCCGACTAAAATTACCACATCAAATGTTTCAAATAAAGTATCAAGTAACGCAATTGCATCTTTTTCAAAATTGCCAACCGAGTAGGGGTCATGTATGCTTTTATGCTGTAT
Source organism: Bacteroidota bacterium (assembly GCA_009937085.1). GTDB lineage: Bacteria > Bacteroidota > Bacteroidia > Flavobacteriales > Flavobacteriaceae > UBA7446. The sequence goes on along the minus strand of JAACDD010000087.1, from coordinate 5,968 downwards.
AAAATGATGTTTCACTCCTTGTTGCTCGTCAGCAGTGGGTACGGCTGTTCCGATCTGCATCTCTTTAAAAAATTGACGTGCATCACTAGAAAGAATCGGACACCCCAAGTGCTTAGCCAAAGCCACTGCAAAAGAAGTTTTGCCAATGGCAGTTGGTCCAGAAACAGTAATGAGTTTAGGACGTTTCATCGAGCACGATAATTTCTTTGACCTTATTTTTTCGCACGAATTGTTGAATGATATGACGCGCTGCACGTGAGTTTTTCATGGGAGTGATAAGTGAATTAAGCATATCCATGTTTGTAAGTTGATAGTTTAGGCTTACAAAGCCAAACCCTTTGTACTCATTGTCTTGTATTAGAACAATACAACGTTCGTCATGCGTTCTCCCCTTATCTATGAGCAACATGTTTGGCGACTGAAAACTCAATCTATCTACACATTGCTGTACACGTTTGTTGTATTGCTCTGCAGCTTCATTTTCGATACAAGCTCCTAAGCATTGGTTGATTTGTTCATGCGAACACGCTTTTTTGGGCGATTCCAATCCAACTAACTTGAGGCAGAGCGTGTATTTCTGTGCAAAAAAATACAATGTTTTTCGGGCATTACTCAAATTTTTGAACGTCGTTACGTATTGCATACCATCTTGGGCATGCGCAATCCGTAGAAATCGATAACCTGAACTTGTAACACCTTCTTCTAACCCAAACCGTATGCGATCGTTTTTGTGCACTCTGTTGTGTTTGGGCTTGTGCAATTGAATTTCATCTACTTCTTTTAACAAAGCTATGAGTTCACTCCCTGTTTCCTCGGTGCTTACACTGTGCGTTTCCAATTGAATTTTTAACGCTTTCCGACTTTTTCCCGTAAAATGTTGGTTAACGCGTTTTCTCATATTGGTGCTTTTGCCAACATAAATAACATCCCCATTTTGATTATGAAGGTAATAAACACCCGTAACAGGCTTAATTTGTTCTACCAAATGCAAAAATTTGCGTCCTACTTGGTCGTGCTCTTTGGTGCGTAATACTTCTTTGACAATGGTTTTTTCAGTGTCTTTGTCTAATAGTAATTTTAAAAGTTTCACGGTTGCTCTTGCATCGCCAGCGGCACGATGACGGTCGCTTAGCGGAATTCCCAGCGAGCGTACCAATCTTCCAAGTTTGTAGGATGCTTGTTCGGGGATTAACTTTTTGGCAAGCGAAACGGTACAAAGTGTAGGTCTTTCATACGTAAAGCCCAATCGATTAAATTCCGTGCTAAGCATACGGTAATCAAAACTTGCGTTATGCGCGACTAGGGTGCAATCTTCCGTAATTTCAACAATGCGTTTGGCAACTTCATAAAACTTAGGGGCATTACGCAGCATATTTTCGTTAATTCCTGTAAGCTGTACCACAAATGGCTGAATAGGCCGTTCAGGATTTACAAGACTAATAAACTGGTCAACAATTTCGTTACCATCAAATTTATAAATAGCAACCTCTGTGATTCCTTCCTCGTTGTATTTTCCGCCGGTGGTTTCTACATCAACAACTGCGTACATACCTTAATTTCTTTGTCCAAAAATAAGGCTCCCTACGCGAATCATGTTGCTTCCTGAAGCTATTGCAATAGGGTAGTCGTTACTCATACCCATAGATAATACCGATAAAGATTTTTGTGCTTTCCACGTATCGTAAAACGCGGAGAGTGTTTCAAATTCTCTTGTGATTTGGGTTTTATCTTTCGTGAAAGTTGCCATTCCCATAAGTCCAACAATCCGCACATTTGGGAATTGGTTTTCATTAGAGAATAAAGACGCTGCTTCGTCATACGAAAACCCAAATTTTGAACTTTCCTCTGCAATATGAAGTTGTATTAAGACATCAATTACACGGTTGTTTTTAGCGCCTTGTTTATTGATTTCTGTTAAAAGTCTTTCGCTGTCTACGCCATGAATAAGATGAACAAAAGGCGCGATGTATTTTACTTTATTACGCTGCAAATGGCCAATCATATGCCAATGAATATCGTTAGGAAGTTCCTCGGCTTTTTGACAGAGTTCTTGTACTTTGTTCTCTCCAAAATCACGATGCCCAACGCCGTACGCTTCTTCAATGGCGCTGTTTGGTTTAGTTTTGGAAACTGCCACAAGCGTTACATCTTCTGGCAAGTTTTTTGTTAGTTGTTGGATTTGCGCCGCAATCATGCCGAAGGTTTTTCTACAAGTGCAGTGATTTGAAGGGCTACATCTAAGGCGTTTTTTCCTTGCGTTAGTGGAACAATAACAGCAGTTCCGTTTACGATGGCATCAGCGAAGCATTCAAGTTCCATTAAAATGGCATTTACTTCTGGAACTTCAGGATTGTCAAAATAGATGCGTTTCTTTTTTCCCTCTGCATTTTCTAGCACCATATCAAAATCACCAACCTCTTCAGGGGCATCATGCATTTTCACAACTTCTACTTTTTTGGCAAAGTAGTCTATAGAGATATAAGCATCTTTTTGAAAAAAGCGTGCTTTGCGCATATTCTTCAATGAAATTCTGCTCGCGGTCAAATTCGCAACACAGCCGTTTTCAAATTCAATTCTGGCATTGGCAATATCAGGTGTTTCACTTATGATTGAAACGCCACTCGCAGAAATATTCTTAACAGGAGAATCTACAACACTTAAGACCGTATCGATATCATGTATCATTAAATCCAGCACCACAGGAACGTCAGTTCCACGCGGATTAAATTCCGCTAATCGATGTGTTTCGATAAACATGCTGTCATTAATATGATCTTTTACTGCTAAAAAAGCAGGATTAAATCGCTCTACGTGCCCCACTTGACCTAAGACATTGTTTTTATCGGCAAGTGCAATAAGTTCCTCAGCTTGTGCTACAGTTTGCGTTATGGGTTTTTCAATAAAAATATGCTTGCCTTCTTCAATCGCTTGTTTGGCAAGCTTGTGATGATACAACGTAGGCGTAACAATATCTACAACTTCAACAGCATCTATAAGTGCTGCTGCGGATTCGAATGCTTTAAATCCATATTCTTTTGTAATGTTTTCTCTAACGGATTGATTTTCATCATAAAATCCAATCAAATCAAATTTTTCAGATTGATGTAGAAGCCGTAGATGGATTTTCCCCAAATGTCCTGCGCCTAAGACGCCTGCCTTTAATCTCTTTTCCATCCTACAAATGTAACAAGTTTAACTGGTGAGCACGCAGTTGATTTTGTATTTTTGGACTGATGAAGCAGGATACACCAAAACATCAGGGAAAACGACGTCAGTTGGTTGCGGTCTTAAAACAAAAAGGAATTGCGCAAGCCGAAGTTCTCAACGCGATTGGCGACATACCGCGTCACTTGTTTTTGGACAGTAGTTTTGTTGATCATGCCTATCAAGACAAGGCGTTTCCTATTGGAGCTGAGCAAACCATTTCACAGCCTTATACGGTAGCTTTTCAAAGTGAGCAATTACAGTTGAAAGAAGGGATGAAAGTTTTGGAAATTGGCACAGGTTCTGGCTATCAAACGGCTGTTTTGTGTCATATGGGCGCGGTGGTATATTCTATTGAGCGTCAGCACGAATTGTTTCGCACCAGTCTAAAACGATTACCAGCGTTAGGGTTCAAACCAAAGAAGCTTATTTTTGGAGATGGTTATAAGGGATTTCCCGAACAAGCTCCCTACGATAGAATTATTGTTACGGCAGGTGCGCCTTCGGTTCCCGAGGCACTTTTAGTACAATTGGCTGTTGGTGGAAGAATGGTAATACCCGTTGGCGAAACCAATCAAAAAATGACGGTAATCACCCGTACTTCAGATGTTGATTTTCAAAAACTAGTGCTTGGTGACTTTCGTTTTGTGCCGTTGTTGGGAGACAAAAACTAACGCTTAAAATTCTTTTTTACACGATCGAGTTGACGCTTACTATCACGGTCTTTTATGGTTTCTCTCTTGTCGTGAATTTTCTTTCCTTTAGCCAAAGCGACACGTACTTTTGCCAATCCTTTATCAGTTAAGAACACCTGCAAGGGCACAATAGTGAGTCCTACATTTTGGGTTTGCTTTAGTAGTTTTTGCAATTCTTTACGTTGCAAGAGTAGTTTTCGATCTCCTTTTGTTCGGTGATTGACATAGCCGCCATGACTGTATTCGTCTATGTGCATGTTGATGATAAAAAGCTCACCTTGCTCACTAAAGGCGCAAAAGCTTTCAGCAATAGAAGCCTTACCGGCACGGATAGATTTTATTTCCGTTCCAGTCAATACGATTCCCGCTGTGTACTGATCCATAAGTTCGTACTCAAAACGCGCTCGTTTATTTTTGATGTTTATTGGCCTTTGCATGTTGCAAAAGTATAACCTTCTGAGGTATGTTCATTTATTTTTAATAAATCCATCATTTTTAGTGTTTTATCTTGTGTTGTTTGGCTATTTTTGTTGTTTAATTTTAGCTATGAATATCCAAAGAGATTCACAAATTTTTGAATTAATAGAAGCAGAAAAAGAGCGCCAAATAGGTGGTGTTGAACTCATTGCTTCAGAAAATTTTACCAGCCCGCAGGTGATGGAAGCTACGGGATCTATTCTTACAAACAAATATGCTGAGGGATATCCGGGTAAACGCTATTACGGAGGCTGTGAAGTTGTAGATGAAATAGAAACGATTGCTATTGACCGTGCAAAAGCCTTGTTTGGCGCTGCATATGCCAATGTGCAACCGCATTCAGGATCGCAAGCAAATACAGCTGTTTATCACGCTTTTATTAAGCCAGGTGATAAAATTATGGGGTTTGATTTATCTCACGGAGGACACCTTACTCATGGCTCGCCTGTAAATTTCTCTGGACGTTTATACGATGCCGTTTTTTATGGAGTAGATAAAGAAACAGGTCGATTGGATTACGATGTAATTGAAGAAATGGCTGCCAAAGAAGAGCCTAAAATGATTATCGCAGGGGCATCTGCATATTCTAGAGATATTGATTTTAAACGTTTTAGAGCAATTGCCGATAGCGTTGGCGCGTTTTTATTAGCTGATATTTCGCATCCATCTGGACTTATTGCTAAAGGCGTATTAAACGATCCGTTACCGCATTGTCATGTGGTAACTACAACCACACACAAAACACTCCGTGGCCCTCGTGGAGGACTCATGATGATGGGTCAGGATTTTGAAAACCCTTTTGGACTTAAATTTAAAAACGGAAACCTACGCATGATGTCTTCATTATTAGACATGGCTGTTTTTCCTGGAAATCAAGGCGGACCGTTAGAACACGTTGTTGGTGCAAAAGCCATTGCTTTTGGCGAGGCATTAACTGATGATTTCCTACACTATATTTTGCGTGTGCGTGAGAATGCACAAGCTATGGCAAAAGCATTTGTCGATAGGGGATATAATCTTATTTCAGGTGGAACTGACAACCATATGATGTTGGTAGATTTACGCAACAAAAATATTTCAGGAAAGCAAGCTGAACAGTCGCTTGTTAAAGCTGAAATAACCGCAAATAAAAACATGGTTCCCTTTGATGATAAATCACCATTTGTGACTTCTGGAATACGTTTTGGAACAGCTGCTGTTACCACACGTGGATTGGTTGCATCAGATATGGAACCTATCGTTTCTTTGATTGACGAAGTCATTCAAAATCCAGAAAACGAAACAATTATTGCGGGCGTAGGAAAGCAAGTGCATGCCATGATGGCGCATCGACCACTTTTCAATGCCTAATCATCAATGATGATGTGCTGATACGCACCTAAGTCTGGTGGTGAAGTACGTTGAATACCTAACAAGTCTGTTGGAACCTGTGCGCCAATAGATGCATCTCCCTTTTGAATAAATTCGCTTTCTTGGGAAATGCGCATATCATTTTCTTCTGATAGGACAAATGCCGGTTTTGCATTCCGAACAATTTGTGTGTAATAGGTAACATTCTCCCAATCATAAAGTGGGTTGTCAATTACAGATTG
>JAACDD010000086.1 GCA_009937085.1 Bacteroidota bacterium | reverse complement strand
GGCGCACTTGATAATGCGGTGGAGGCCATAGGCCAAATGCTCTAAATACCAGTGTAGTTTTCTGGTCTCAAGGCACGTAATTCATCCCTTACTTCGGTTGATACATCTAAGGTTTCGATAAACGCACGAATAGATGCCTCGTCAATACCTGTATTGGTACGGGTCAGTGCTTTTAGTGCCTCATACGGCTTTGGATATCCCTCACGACGCAAAATGGTCTGAATGGCTTCTGCGAGTACTGCCCAGTTGTTGTCGAGGTCTCCTTGTATTGCCTTTTTGTTGACTACAAGTTTTCCAATTCCCTTAATTAACGATTCAAAACTAATCATCATGTGGGCTATGGGCATGCCCGCATTACGCAATACCGTACTGTCGGTCAGGTCGCGTTGAAGTCGGGAGATGGGTAGCTTTTCTGCCAGGTGTGACAGCAATGCATTTGCAATACCGAGGTTCCCTTCCGCATTTTCAAAGTCAATGGGATTTACCTTGTGTGGCATGGCAGAAGAACCAACTTCTCCTTCTTTAATTTGCTGCTTGAAATAATCCATAGAAATATAGGTCCATATATCTCTGGAAAAATCAATCAGTATGGTGTTGATGCGCTTTTGGGCGTCACATAGTGCAGCATAGTGATCGTAGTGCTCAATCTGTGTTGTTGGAAACGAATGGTGCAGGCCAAGTGTTTTTTCTACAAATGCTTTTCCAAACGCCTGCCAATCAATATACGGGTACGCCACCTTGTGTGCGTTGTAATTTCCAGTGGCACCGCCAAACTTAGCCGCCATTGGGATTTGCGTCATCAGTGAAAGCTGTTGGTCAATACGTGTTTTAAATACGTTGAGTTCTTTGTCCAAACGCGTAGGGGAGGCCGGTTGTCCGTGTGTTCTGGCCAACATGGCTACACCTTCACAACTAGTCGTAAGCGCTTCAAGCGCTGCGATTACTTCTTGAAGTTTTGGTAAGTATTCACTTTCACAGGCTTCTTTAATAGAAAGTGGAATAGCCGTATTGTTGATGTCCTGTGAGGTGAGTCCAAAGTGGATAAACTCTTTGTATTTACCCAGATTTAAATCGTCAAATAGTTGTTTTAAAAAGTACTCAACCGCCTTTACGTCGTGGTTGGTGACCTTTTCAATGTCTTTAATGGCTTGTGCCTGATCCAAATTAAAATGGCGGTACACGCTGCGCAATTCTTCCATGGCCGTTGCAGGAAAATCTTTAAGCTCAGGTAAAGGGAGCTCGCACAAGGCTATAAAATACTCCACTTCAATCCGTACGCGGTATTGGATCAATCCGAATTCTGAAAAGTATGGGCTTAGGGATTTTGTTTTTGGGCGATAACGACCATCAACAGGTGAAATTGCACTTAATTTGTTTAATAACATAGGCTTTCAAAATGCAAAGGTATCGAATTTAGCTTTTTTAGCGATTAAGAATTTTATACTCTTCATAACAGTTGCTGATGGCCTCCAGTATTTGCAGGTCGTTAGCACCCTTGATAAAGCTGTCAGAAAAGTTGCATTTACGCAGTATTTCGTCTAAATCTACTCTATCAATTTGAATGAGTTGCTCCAAGGTTTTTCTATCGTATTTGACCGCCAATAAATCTCTAAGCTCGTTGTTGGCCCTCACTTTTTTGAGTTTACGCAACTGTTTGGGCTTTTTACCAAAAATATTATACAAGAAATCAGCTGGGTTTGAGATGGCTTGCAAAATGCGAATTTCGCCAAGAGGTGTTCTGTTCCCTGCTTCATATCCACCGGATGGTAGTCCAGGAATGCTGTATCTCCTTGTTCTATTGATGGGAACATTTCGCGCATCAATATCCAAATAACCCGTGAGTTGGTAGGGGCGTACTACTACTTCTTCAAGCGCCAACGCAAGCTCAGTCAGTTGAAAACGTGTGTTGGGATATTTTACCAAGTCATTGGAAACGCGAACCTTAATGGGTTTGTAGCCTAAATAGGAAAAATAAAGTGTGTCATTAACTTCCGCATCGATGGCAAATTTACCATCCTTGTTGGTTATGGACATGGTCACCTTGTTCAGGTTGATGATATGGACTGTTGAAATGGGTTTTTGATCTGATGCATTTTCAACAATACCAATGACCTCTTGCCCATATAAAACGGTACAAAAACCAGTTAAAAAGAGGAATTGCGTAAAATGTCTAATCATATGCTTTTACAAACTAAATGCATTCCTTGATGCTCTGCAATGTTTTTATCTAAAATTAACATTATGTTAGGTATTTTAGATGCTCAAATAGTGCGTTAATGGCTCTGCTACGGTGGCTTAGTTTTAATTTTATCTCACGTGGCAGTGCTCCAAATGTTTCACTGTAACCCTCTGGAATAAAAAGGGGATCATAACCAAATCCTCCTGTTCCACTAAGTGCCGTTGCAATTTCACCCTTCACGATGCCTTCAAAGCAAATTTCCGTATTGGCGTCCACGTACGCAATAACGGTCTTGAACTGCGCCTTCCGATTTGTGGTTTGTGCCAAGGCACCCAAAAGTTTGGCGTTGTTTTTTTTGTGGTTTTTTTCCGCTCCAGCATAGCGTGCTGAATATATCCCTGGCGCACCATCAAGCGCAGCAACCTCCAAGCCGCTGTCATCAGCAAAAACGGGTGTTTTAAATACCTCATAAATATGTTTGGCTTTTAGTAATGCGTTCCCCTCAAAGGTTTTTGCAGTCTCGTCTATTTCGTTGTGATAACTCACATCGGCCAAGCTTTTGATGTTATGCTCTTTAAAGACGGCCTTTACCTCTTCCACCTTGTTCTGGTTGTGGGTTGCAAATATGAGTTCTTTCATTCGTGATGATAGGGTTGATTGTTCAAAATACTAAATGCACGGTAGAGTTGTTCTGCAACAAAAATACGTACCATTTGGTGTGAAAAAGTCATTTGTGAAAGGGCTATTTTTTCTTGTGCTCTAGCGTATACTTCTTGTGAAAATCCATAAGGACCACCAATGACAAATACCAATTTTTTAGTACCTGCATTCATTTTTTTTTGAAGAAACTCCGCAAAGCCTTTGGAAGTATGTGGACTGCCTTTTTCATCAAAAAGGATAAGGGTGTCGCTGGCGCTTATGGCTGCTAGAATCAGTTTACCCTCATCTGTTTTTTGTTGCTTTTCAGGAAGGTTTTTGGTGTTTTTTAGATCAGCAATTTCGTGCCAATCAAATGTGGTGTAGCGTGACAAGCGCTTGCAATAATCCGGCAACCAACTCTTGAGCTCAGCCTGCTGCGTTTTGCCCACGCATATCACTTGAATTTTCATACTGCTAAGGTATCAATTCTCATGGAAGCATTTTGTTTTAATAGCTACCTTTACACAATGCTACAGAAAAGCAAACAAAAACTTAAGGCTTGGCTTCAAAACATACGATTTGGCGATGCCAAGTCCATTTCCCTTTACCAATTATTGGAGCTGTATGTCATTGGGATTTTAAAAGGAACCTTGACTACGCGTGCCAGCAGTATTGCTTTTAGCTTCTTTTTATCCCTGTTTCCTTTTTTGATTTTTGTACTTAATATCATTCC
>JAACDD010000085.1 GCA_009937085.1 Bacteroidota bacterium | reverse complement strand
CATACCCCGTTAACGATGCGGTTTAAAAATGGGATACACCTAAGTATTCACGAGGCTGATTTAATCAATTATTCTGCTATGCAAATTGCTGGGCGACAATCAACGAGTCTTCATTGCGATTTGGCCCCTTGGTCCAATGGTGACAAAGTACGCCTAGACATACCTTTTAAAACCCCTTGGCGCACCATCAAAATTACAGATACGGCACGTGATTTAATTGCTTCGCACCTCACGCTAAACTGTAATCCACCCAATAAATTGGGCGATGTGTCGTGGATTAAGCCTTCTAAGTACATAGGTATTTGGTGGGGTATGATAGTAGGAAAGTGGACATGGGGCGAAGGCTTTAGGCATGGAGCCACAAACGCTAGAGGAAAAGAATATATTGATTTTGCATCAAAACATGGCTTTGATGAGGTGTTGATTGAAGGGGCTTCTGCTGGATTTACGGGCTTGTTTCCAGGAGATACCGTAACAACTAGTTACACCAAAACTACGCCAGATTTTGATTTGATAGAAGTTCAACAATATGCCAAGTCTAAAGGAGTTTCCTTACAAGCATACCATGAAACAAGCGCAAGTACACGCAATTATATGGCTCAAATAGATGATGCTTTTTCGCTAATGAATCAGATAGGCATGCAAAAGGCAAAAATTGGTCACGTTGGTCAAATGATGGATAAGGTAGAATATCACTACGGTCAACATGGTGTAAACTACTACAGAAAAGTATTGGAGAAAGCAGCTGAATACAAGGTAGCGGTAAACTTTCACGAGCCAATAAAAGACACAGGGGAACGGCGTACATATCCTAATATGTTAACTAGAGAAGGTGCGAAGGGAATGGAATACAATGCTTGGGGGAATGGCGGCAATCCCGTAAGCCACACCACCGTACTTCCATTTACTAGAATGTTGGAGGCTCCTATGGATTTCACACCTGGAATTTTTGACTTGCTTTACCAAAAAATGGATGCAGAAACAGACGATGAAATTCCGGTAAAAATCACATTTATCGATGAAGGCAATGGCTACTCTAATATCCGTTACAAAGGCGGGGAGTCATTTTGGCAAACCAAACCCATGATACCTGAGAGTAGTGCCGATGGTGCTGTTGCTGTTTGGTCCATTACCGAAATGATGAAACCCGGAGAATGGGAATGGGGAATTAGCGCACATGACGTATTAATAGATAATAATAATGCTTGGTTGCCAAGTTTATTAAACCTAAAAAACAGAAAAATAAATATTTCGGCGGATGGTAGAATCTCAGGGGATGTTAGCATTAGGATACCCAATCAAGGTTTTGACGCTAAAGCAGGCTTCACCGCTTCCAAAGAGGATATGGAATCCATTGGTACCAATGTGTTTGGAAAAACACAACGTGTCAATACTACTTTAGCCAAGCAGCTGGCCTATTATTTGGTACTATATAGCCCTATGCAGATGGCTTCTGATTTTATTGAAAATTATGAAAATCACCCTGCCTTTTCGTTTATTAAGGAAGTACCTGTAGACTGGCAAACTACAGAAGTTATTGATGGTGAAATCGGCGAATATGTGACCATCGCACGGAAAGACAGCAACAGTGAGGACTGGTATTTGGGCTCGATTACGAACGAGAAAGCTAGAGATTTTTCCATTCCGCTTGACTTTTTAGATGAGGACAAAAAATACGTAGCAACCATTTATAGAGACGCTAAAGATGCGCATTGGGAGCACAATCCATTGGCCTTAACCATTGAAGAAGCAACATTAGAAAAGCGTAACAAGCTGCGGTTAAAACTCGCTCCTGGAGGAGGATTTGCAGTTAGCATTAAAGCACTTGATTAAAAGCTTAACAATTTAAAAGACACATAAATAACACAAAAACCGTTAAAATGAAATATATATTTTATCTATTGGCTGCAGTAGTAATCATTTCTTGTGATACGACTTCAAAAAAAAGTAATACACCTCCGAATGTCATCATAATTTTTACAGACGACCAAGGATATGGAGATTTAAGTTCTTATGGCTCTAAAACCATAGACACTCCCAATATCGATAACTTGGGTGCCGGTGGTGCTATCTTTTCAGACTTTTTAACGGCTTCATCCGTTTGCTCCCCATCTAGGGCAGCACTTTTGACAGGGGCCTATCCAACACGCGTAGGCGTTGTTAATGTACTTTGGCCTGAAGGTGGTGGCAATTGGGGAAACACAAATGCACCTGCCGAGGGTTTGCATCCCAATGAAATTACCATAGCAGAAGTTTTAAAAGGTGTGGGGTATGCCACAGCTATGACTGGAAAATGGCATTTAGGGGACAACCCCAATTTCTTACCTACTCGGCAAGGGTTCGATGCCTATTTTGGTATTCCGTTTTCCAACGACATGAATAGAACTAAACTTCCTCTTTTGATAGGTGAGGAGATTTCTGAAATCAATCCCGATCAAGCATTACTTACACAACGATATACCGATTTTGCAATTGATTTTATTGAAGAGAACAACGATGATAAGCCTTTCTTTCTTTACCTGGCACACACCATGCCACACATTCCCATTTATGCGTCAGAAAAGTTTAAAGGAACTTCTAAAGGCAGTGTCTATGGCGATGTGATTGAAGAAATAGATTATAACGTAGGCCGATTGGTTCAAACGCTTAAAGCAAAAGGACAGTTTGAAAACACCATTATTGTATATACCTCGGACAACGGCCCGTGGTTAAACTTTGGAAGTCACGCTGGTACTTCTGGCGAATTGCGTGGCGGTAAGTTTGATGTTTTTGAAGGTGGATACCGCGTGCCTTGTGTTATTTCATGGCCCAACGGCATTGCTCCCAAAACCCACATAGACCAATTGGTTTCGACCATTGATTTACTGCCCACAATTTGTGCAGCGACTGGAGCCAAATTACCCAAAAACAAAATTGACGGCGTCAATGTATTAGATTTGCTACAAAACAAGCCCATGCCCGAATTAGAGGACCGTCCGTTTTACTACCACAAAGGGGATAAGCTGTTTGGTGTGCGTCAAGGACCGTGGAAGTATTTAGCACCTTCAACTTTTAATGCCATTCATCAGCCTGGAGAGGATGGTAAACCGGGTGTTTCAACCTGGGCGGAAAATCATCCAGAGGCGCTATATCATCTCGATACAGATTTAAGAGAATTGGATAATCGACTGGAAGATTTCCCCGAAAAGGTGACCACGTTGAAGGACCAAATGGCACGTTTTCAGAAAGAGCAAGATACAGAGGGAAGACCCTTAGGCTCATTGGATAATATCAACAAATAGCATAAACCTTAAACATTTAATTTGTTATACTTCTCTTTTTTGTGGCATCCAGATATTTATTTATTTGAAAATGATGTGTTTTCAATCAGGTGGTATAGCCTCCTTTTTCTATCAGGGTTTATTATCGGTCGATTTATTGTGGTAAGGTCATACAAGCTTGAAAAAGGCTATGACCTAACGGTTGATATGCAAATGATTTATATGGTTTTGGGCACCCTGATTGGCTCAAGAATGGGGCATGTCCTTTTCTACGAACCCGAAATATTAAAAAGAGGCTACTTAGAGCTTTTCTTTTTTTGGAAAAGCGGTCTAGCAAGTCATGGTGCAGCTATTGGTATTTTATTGGGCATGGCTGTCTATTCCTATAGATTAAAAGTAAAAGGTTTAAAATTTCGACTTGTAGACCGATTGAGACGTGGCTATGATTTTTTCCAAGTAATGGACCGTATGATTATTGCAGTTGCCATTGGTTGTGCGCTTATTCGCATGGGAAATTTTGTCAACTCCGAAATCATTGGCCTTCCTACAGATAGCGACTATGGGGTGTTGTTTGTAAAGCCAGTAGAAGATAGGATTAAAGGGCAGTTGCCTTTTGTTGAACGTGTTCATTTTGAGGAAACAGGTGCTTTTTATGCACCTGGACAAGCTGTTATAAACACCAAAATATATTTTGAACATGAGCCTTATAAAGAGCAGCGCATCCGAAATAGCGTTCAAAAGAGACTGGATTATCTATTGCCCAGACAGGGTAATGGTTACAGCCATGTGATCAATCCATGGGCAGCGGCGTTGGTACATGAATTTAAACGAAGTCCCACCCAGTTTGTGCTGGAATTTGAATCTGTTGGTGTATATCGTCATCCTGCACAACTATATGAATCCATAACCTATTTTCTGATAGGCGTTTTTATGTTTCTTATTTGGCATAAACTCCGTATGAGACTTCGCCCAGGTAGTTTGTTGGGCTTCTTTTTTATTACAGCCTTTATAGGAAGATTTTTATTGGAGTATGTAAAAGAAAATCAGGTAAAAAATGAAGTCATTACGATAAATAGCGAATTGGCTATTGGGTTAAATTTGGGACAAACACTAAGCATACCTTTCATTGTTTTGGGCTTTTACCTTTTATTTAGAAATGTTAATGGGAATTCGTTTTTTTGGCATGTCCCACAAAGCAATAACGAGCTTATCTAAAAGACTATGTTGAGGATTAAGTTTGTACTGTTCAATTTCTTTGTTTTTCTTTCCACTGTTGTTTATGCGCAACAAGCTAAAACCCTAGCTGCAATAAGAATAACTGAAGCGCCCGTAGTAGATGGGCTACTCTTAGAAAATATTTGGAAAACACTACCTCCAGCTGATGATTTTACGTTGATTTGGCCAGCTACCCGGTCGGGTATGAAAATACCTGAGGGTTATGAAACCACGGCCTATATAGCTTATGACAAAAAGGCCATTTATGTGGGTGCAAAATTACTTCACCCAAACCCAAGCCTTATTCCCAAAGAGTTTAGCGAACGTGATAATATTTGGGACGTAAACGCAGAAACTTTTTTTGTTTCTATAAACACGTACAACGATGACTTGAATTTTTTCAGCTTTCAAGTTACTAGTGCGGGTACAATTGGAGACTCTTATTCTTCTGGCCCTATAAAAGGGGTGGATTACAACTATGATACTGTTTATGATGCAAAAATTAAACATGTTGCAAATGGATGGACTTTAGAAATGATCATTCCATACAGTGCAATTAGATTCCCTAAAAAAGATCCGCAACTGTGGGGAATTAATTTTGGAAGAAAAGTGGAGGAATTTGATGAAACCTATGTTT
>JAACDD010000084.1 GCA_009937085.1 Bacteroidota bacterium | reverse complement strand
TTAGAACAGCAATATCGCTTTCTGAAAGGGATTGATTCGTCCACGGCGAAGAGGTGTTGGCGTGAATACCAACCACAATAGCTTTCCCTGTCAGTTCAGTTGTTTTAAGGCTGTTTTTGAGAATTTGAACGGTAGTTGTTTGCTCTCGTAACGCATATAAAAAATCGTTTGACGATGGCTTCCCAAGGGATACGTAATACGCAGTTGTGTCTTTTTGTAATGGAAATGCATCCTTTTGGGCGTGTACCTCCACAATACTTTGTTCCGCAATTTGTTTTCGTAAATACGTATCGTAAAACGTATTTGGCAATGGATTTCCAGTTGTTTTAACTGTTTTGTTTTGATGTAATCCCAATGCATATTTTGCGCTAAGAATCTTCTTTACAGAAGTTGCTAATCTTGCTTCCGTAATGTCTCCGTTGGCATAACTCGTTTTGAGTGCTGAAATGGCTTTTTCTAGTTGCAACGGCATAACCAATACATCTGCTCCCGCCAAAAAAGCAGCTAAGGCGGGGGAATCAACAGCTGTGGTGATTCCTTTCATATCCAACGCATCAGTAAAAACAAGTCCGTTAAAGCCCAATTGTTGTTGCAACAATTGGGTTACTACTTTTTTAGAAGCAGCTATTGGGAGACCGCTGTTATCAAGTGCTGGAACATCTAAATGACCTACCATAATCCCTTTTAACCCTATTGATATCAAGTGTTTAAATGGAACTAAATCTATGCTATCCAATGCTTTTTTGGAGCGATTTATTCGCGGGAGTGTTTTATGTGAATCGGCAGTTGATGCGCCATGACCGGGAAAATGCTTGGCAACTGCTATCACACCAGCGTCTTGCAATCCTTCCATAAAAGCTTGTGCTTTTTTAGCTACGCGAATAGGATTGTCACCAAATGCACGAACTCCAATAATGGGGTTATCCGCTTCGGTATTTATATCTGCCACAGGCGCAAAAGAAATGTGCACACCCATTTTGCGTTTTCGTGTTCCCAGTTGTTTGGCAAGTGCATAAACCAATTCATCGTTGGGCAGCGCGCCCAATGTCATCGCATATGGATAAGGCGAAACGTCTTGCAATCGCATTGCCATGCCCCACTCTGCGTCAGCAGCAACTAGCAACGGTGTTTCTGAAAAACGCTGATACCGTTTTGTGTCTTGTAGTTGTTTGATTGACGACCCTTTTGAAAATAAAATACCGCCAATATGCTGTTTTTTAACCTGGTGTATCGTTTTTTGTTGCGTTGGAAAGTTTCCATCGGGAAACGCCATTACCATAAAAAGCTGACCAATTTTTTGGTCAAGGGACATTTTGGTATAAATACTATCTACCCATTGTTGCTGCTCCTGAGCGTACAAACAGGCAGGAATAAGAAATAGCACTAAAAAGGCACGAAGCATAACCTAAAGGTAGGCTAAAAATAGCGTGCGTGCCAACTGTCTTTTGCGGGAACTTCCCACTCGCTTAAAAATTCGTCTTTGTTTAGTACAAGGTTGTTAAAGACAAGCGTGTTTTCTGAAACGGATTTACGCTTAACCATTGCCTTAAAATCAGCAATTGATTTGTAGGTGATGTATTCACCTTGCTTAAAGCTAATATTCATTTTATCAAGGAGAACCAAGTCATAGGTTTTTTCTAGTTCTTGTATGATACGTACCGAGGCATCAATGGAACATCCCGTAGCGGATTGCGCATTTTCGTCTAAAGCGATAACAATAAAACGTTTGTAAGGCAGCGAAAAACTTGCGTTTAGTGATGAACCATGTGCTGTCCATTGCGTCAAAAAGGCTTCAAGTTTTTGGGAAATTTCAACTACTTCCGCGTCGGTAAAAGGGCGACTTGCTGGATAAACCCATACACGTGCTTCATTATCTAATTCCTCGAAGGGTACAAACATATTATAAGTCTTGTGCCTGTTCTAAAAGTTCTGCAATGTCCATAACGGCAACCTTGCTCTCTTGCTCCTTGTTTTTCACACCATCAGTCATCATGGTGTTGCAAAACGGACAGCCTGCCGCAATAATATCCGGTTTTGTTGCCAAGGCTTGTTCGGTACGTTCAATATTGACTTCCTTGTTTCCTGGCTCGGCATCTTTAAACATTTGCGCGCCGCCTGCTCCACAGCAAAGCCCTTTCGCTTTGCAACTTTTCATTTCAATAAGCTCGCTTTCAAGTTTCGATAAAACAGCTCGTGGCGCTTCGTACTCGTTATTCGCTCTACCCAAATAACATGGATCGTGAAAGGTGATGCGTTTTCCTTTAAACGAACCGCCTTCCACTTTTAATTTTCCTTCATTGAGTAACTGCTTTAAAAACTGTGTGTGATGCACAACTTCATAGCTTCCGCCCAAGCCTGGATATTCATTTTTTAGCGTATTAAAGCAATGTGGACAAGCCGTAACTATCTTTTTCACCTCATAGCCATTGAGTACCTCAATGTTGGTCATGGCTTGCATCTGGAACAAAAACTCATTTCCAGCACGCTTTGCAGGATCGCCAGTACAACTTTCTTCAGGACCAAGCACGGCAAAGGAAACGTCTGCTTTAATTAAGAGTTTAACAAATGCCTTGGTGATTTTTTTGGCACGCTCATCAAAGCTACCCGCACATCCCACCCAAAAAAGCACCTCGGGTTGTTTGCCCTGAGCTGCTAATTCAGACATGGTTGGAATGTTAGTCGTGGAAGCCATCATCAAACACTTCTATGGTTACTTCTTTTTCTACCAAATCGGTAAACTTCCCGTTATATCGTGTTGCACGAACCAAGTGGTTATCTACCCAGTGGTAATTTCCACCACGAGGTTTTCCCATAAGAAGAGAATGGTAATTAAATCCATTTTCTTTAAGCCACTTTTCTGTAACACCACGATGCTCTTCTGTACGTGACGTAAAAAAACAAATTACATGTCCTTCATCGTACCACTTGTTTAATGTTTTTAGTGCATCGGGATATAATTCGGCAGTTGCCATACGTTCGGGCTCTTCGTTGGGAATATCGTCACAAATAGTTCCATCAATATCGATTAAATAATTTTTAATCCCACCTGGAAGTACTGGACTAACGTGTTCGCCGTCTTCTAGTTTTTCTTTTAGTAGTTTATCTACTTTTTCTTTATCCATGTTTATGTATTTAATTCTTCGCGCCAAGCTAAACGGTCTTGTTGATTAAATGGCCAAGGAGCTCCGTTGTTTTCTACATTGGTCATCATTACGTTTAATTCATTAGGAGCAGCAGATTGTTCCATTACCAAATAGCGACGCATTTCCATGATAATAGAAAGCGGATCTATGGCAATCGGACAGGCTTCTACACAAGCATTACAAGATGTACATGCCCATAATTCCTCCCTTGAAATATAGTTGTCTAATAAGGCATTTTGATTGGGGTCTTCGTCTTTGTTTAAAGAAGAACCTATCTCAGTAAGTCTATCGCGCGTATCCATCATAATCTTACGCGGAGATAATAGTTTACCCGTTTGATTCGCAGGACATTCATCCGTACAACGACCACACTCAGTACACGAATACGCATTCATAAGCTGTACCCAATTTAAATCGGTAACGTCTGCTGCACCAAAAGTAGTAGGAGCTGCATCTGTAGCAGGAGCAGCATAGGGATCTGCTTCTGGGTCTAACATCAACTTTACTTCATTGGTTACCGCTTCCATATTTGAAAGTTCGCCTTGAGGCGATAACTTGGCAAAATAGGTGTTGGGGAAAGCAAGAATAATATGTAGGTGCTTAGAATAGTATAAATAATTCAAAAACAGTAGGATACCGCTAATATGTAACCACCACGTTGTGCGCTCAATTCCAATAACTTGTTGTGCCGTCATCCCATCAAAAAGGGGAAGTAACAACTGACTAACTGGAAAACTTCCCGCCAATATATAATGCTCATCTTGCGCTACAGTTTGCAGCCAATAATCAGAGGCATTCATGGTTAAAAACAATCCCATAAGTACAACTTCGGCATATAAAATGATATCTGCATCCCATTTGGGCCAGCCTTTCATTTCGGGTTTCCAAAAGCGTTTGATACGAACAACATTTCGACGTGTCCAAAAGAAAAACACACAGATTAATACAAGAGCTGCAAAAATTTCAAAAGTGAAAATAAGCACATCATATACACCTCCTAAATAGGGTGCAAAAACGCGATGCGTTCCTAAAAATCCGTCGAGGATAATTTCGAGTAGTTCAATGTTAATGACAACAAAACCTACATATACAATGACGTGTAGTGCACCAGAAAGTGGTTTGCGCACCATTTTAGATTGCCCAAGCGCAATGCGTGCCATGTGTAACCAACGCTTTTTGGGTTGATCTGACCTATTTGTAGTATTTCCTAATTTGATATTCCGAATAATACGACGAACATTTCGTGTAAAGAGGCCAACCAAAACAACAAACAAAACTGCAAAAGCAATGTTAGGGATATACGCAGTCATTGCTATTTAGATGTTTTAGGTTCTTGATAGGTTTTATTCTTTTTTCCAAACAACGAAAAATGAACGTAGCGTTTTGGGTTTAGGCGCAAATCTTCAAGTAACAATTGTGCTTGATTACTGGTTTGATTCAATGCATTAATAAGCGAATCGCTGTGAATCAATTTACCAAGTGAACCTTCTCCAGCACTCATTTTGGAAGTAATAAGCGCAAGATCATCAGACGTTTGCTTAAGCGAGCGAATGGTTGCGCCCAACGGTGCTTGTTGCAATGAGTCTGTTATAGCAACAGCGTTTGCGGAAACGCGTTCTAAAGAGGCAAAGGTTTTATTTAACGTTCCATCAGAAGAATTTAAATTTTTGTCCAATGATGTTGTAAGAGTGGCCAATGCTGCTGTGGTCTCATTAAAATGATCTATGGATTGACGTAACGCTTCCTGACGTTGTGTATCAAGGACATTGGAAAAGGCAATAAGTACCGAATCGGCATGAACAATCATGCTTTCAATTTTTTCTTGAAGGGGCGAAAGTTTCTCGTTTACCAAATCGGTTAAACCAGGTGCAACGCTTGTTTGCAAAGTATCGCGGTGTGCCGCTAAAGCTGCGTTGTCAAATGCAGGAACAACAGCAAGTGCTTTTCCACCAATCAATCCAGATTCATAAATTTGAGCAATACTGTTTTTTGAAAATGGGAAATCATTTTCTACTCTAAATGTAACAAGAATTTTACCCGTTGGTTGCAATAACTCACTCGATTCTACAGCACCAACCGTATACCCATTTATGGTTACAGGTGTTCCGTTTACAAGACCTTCAGTATTATCATAAACGCCGTAGAACACCCTGTCAGACACAAAAACATCGTTCGATTTTAGGTAGCTAAACCCAATAAGGAATAGTGCTATCCCAAAAATAAAAAGCAATGCGGTTTTAACTTCGTTAGAAAAATTCACTTAGCAGCAATTTTTTCAAAAATAAGCAATATTTGTGGAGCTTAAACACCTTATTCAGATTTCATTTCAGGAGTTATTGACACTTCTTTAGCATTCTTAAAAGCCTTGACGTATGCACCTCTATATCCTTTTGCTTTGGCTTTTTTTACAGCACTCTCTGCCGTTTTATACGATGAAAAACTGCCGTAATAATACCTGTACAAACTCCCTTTTTTTATACGAGTTATAGGGGAAAGTCCTTTAAAATTATAGGACTTCGTTTCAATTTTTTTGGTGCTAGCAGCAATTTGAATTCGATAAATAAACGACGGTGAAGTGGTTTGGGAGCTTGATGTACTTTGTTTTGGTGCATCATCCATAACAAGGCCCGTAAATAATGTACCATCTAACGAAGATTTATATTTCATTATCGCATTAGCAATAGAACGGCTAATCTCATTTTGACCGCGTTTGGAATTAAGATAGGCACCCTCTTTAGAATTGGTTAAAAAGCCTGTTTCTACAAGAACACTTGGCATATACGTATTTCGCAGTACCAAAAAACCTGCTTGTTTTACGGTGCGATTTTTACGTTTAAGATTTTTTACAAAACTCTGTTGAATATAATTCGCAGCCTCAATACTTTGGTTTAAATAATCTTCTTGCATCAACACCAAACTAATCACCGATTCGGGATTGTTGGGGTCAAATCCATCGTACTCCTTTTCGTAATCTTCTTCCAGGAAAATTACAGCATTCTCTTTTTGAGCAATGCGAAAGTTGTCCGTATTACGGTGTAGTCCTAAAACAAAAGTGCCTGCGCCATATGCGTTGGAGTTATGCGCATCGCAATGAATAGAAACAAATAGATCTGCTTTTGCCTTGTTGGCAATATTTGCTCGACCATTTAGGGTAATATAACGATCAGATGTGCGCGTATAAACCACTTTTACGCCTTTTTCCTTTTTGAGTAATGCGCCCGTTTTTAAAGCAATGTTAAGTGCAATCTTTTTCTCAAAGTAATTATTCCCGCGATTACCGGGATCTTTTCCACCGTGCCCCGCATCAAGAACAACGGTAAAAGGCTTGTCTTTTTGGGCATGTAATTTGCAAGGATACACAAAACCTAACAGTGCAAATAAGAACGCGAATAATATGAGGCGCATAGTGGATAAAATATATGTATTTTTGACCCCTAACAAGTTGAAGTCCTTGTCAAAAATAAGACAATATTCTGGTATCCCCTTTTTTGCGCCATTACTTTGCGCAATCATGTCTTTTTTTGGTATCGTACATGCCCAAGAAGTTACGCCTGTTTTGGATTCGGTTCCGCAAGTAACTCAAGATACAATTCAAGAAAAAGAACCAATTCTTTTAGACAAAATCAAGCGTCACGCGGATGGCTATATGGTTATTGATCGTAAAGACAATAAATTATATATGTATGATGGCGCAGAACTTTACTATCAAGACATTGAGTTAAAATCGGGAGTAATTGTTTTAGACTACAAAACCAATGAAGTAACCGCTGGGCGTATAAAAGACTCCCTTGGTACATTGGTTCAGCCACCATCCTTTAAACAAGGTAGCGACGAAGTCTTTCCAGACTCTATCCGATTTAATTTTAAGACCAAAAAAGCCATTATTTGGAACTCTAGGAGTGAGCAGCAAGGCATGAATGTTAAAGCTAGCGCAACAAAAAAACAGAACGATTCGGTATATTATTTACGTAATGCAAAAATAACTACCGCAGAAAATGTTGACGATCCCGAATATTATATTCGTGTTCGTACAGCAAAATTTGTTCCGCAAAAAAAGATGGTTGCAGGCTTGAGCAATTTATATATTGCGGACGTTCCAACTCCGTTGTTTTTACCATTTGCCTATTTTCCTATGACGCAAAAACGCGCTACCGGATTTTTGTTTCCAACAATAGGAGAGAACTTTAATCGCGGATATTTTTTGCAAAACGGAGGCTATTATTTTGTGCTCTCGGACAATTTGGATGTAGCCCTGATGGGGGATTATTACACCAATGGTAGCTATGGTTTTCGCGTAGAGAACAACTACTATAAACGCTATAAGTACAGAGGAAGCTTCGCTTTTAGGTATGAAAACTTAATCAATGGTGAGCGTGGGCTTCCGAATTACAGCAAATCCACTATTTTTAATTTGCGCTGGTCGCACAGCAAAGACAGTAAATCAAATCCAAATAGTAGGTTTTCAGCATCTGTTAACCTTGGTACAAGTTCATACTTTAGAGAGTCCTTAAATCAAATCAACACCAATAACTTCTTAAACAACACGCTAAATTCGTCCGTTTCTTATTCGAGAACATTTCCAAAATACCCTTCAGTAAATCTATCGGTTTCGGCAACGCACAGCCAAAACACACAAACCAAATCGGTGAACATGACCTTGCCATCACTAACGGCGAACATGGAGCGTATATATCCGTTTGCCAAACGAAATGGCATTAAAAAAGGCATACTACAAAACATCAATTTTCAGTATACCATGCGTGGTGATAATCGCATCAACAGTACAGATGATATTATTGCATCAAAAGGACTTTTTTATGGTGCAAAATCTGGGATGAAACACAGTATCCCCTTAGCAACAAACTTTAAAATTGCGAAGCATTTTAACTTTACTGTAGGTGGAAATTACAGCGAAGTTTGGACCAATCAAACCATTGAGAAAAAAGATTACGACGTAATGCTGGACGCACTTCCAGATCAAGACACAATCAAGGGCTTTGACCGATTTGCACAGTATAATTTTAATGCTGCCATGAACACAACGCTATATGGCGTTTTTAATTTTAAGCAGGATAAAAAAATTCAAAGTATTCGCCATGTGATAAACGCAAGTGCAAGCTATAGTAACAGCCCTAGCTTTGAGCAGTATTACGATGAATATATCATTGATGCAGAAGGCAATACAAGAGAATATACACGCTTTGACGGGGGATTATACGGAAGGCCTGGAAATCGAAAATCCAGTTCAATTGGGATTACACTTCGCAATACTTTAGAGGCAAAAGTCAAGGACAAAGATTCAACCGTAACAGAGTTGAAAAAAATAAAACTCCTAAATAATCTAAACTTTTCTACAAGCTATAATATTACGGCGGATTCCCTTCGTTGGAGCCCAGTTCGGATGAGTACTGTGATTCCACTTTTGGATAACCAAATAAGCGTAAACGTTGGTGCTACTTTTGATCCCTATGCCCTAGACGAGGAAGGCAGGCGAATCAATACATTTAATATTGAAAATGGTGGACCTCTTTTTAGAATGACAAGTGCAAATATCAATTGGGGACATACATTTAAGAGTAAAGGAAGTAAGTCTTCTTCAAAAGAAAGCGCAACTCCCATCCCTGGTTTAGACAATAACAGAGCGATTGATGAACAGGCGGGGCGTTTTGACAGTAATTATGAAGATGAGCCTGAAGAAACGGAAACTACAAAATCAGGCCTCTACACCACCAATATTCCATGGAGTATAAACTTGAGACATAGTTTTACCTATTCTAATCGAAGACAGGAACAACAAATTAGCAATAATTCGCTAATGGCATCTGCCAATGTATCGCTGACACCCAAGTGGAAAGTGAATGTTTCGTCTGGGTATGATTTTAAAAACAAAGGCGTTACGTTTACCAATTTGGGTATAAATCGGGATTTGGACAGTTGGGACATGAACATTTCATGGACGCCATTTGGTTACCGCCAATCGTGGTATTTCTTTATTGGCGTAAAATCGGGAATGTTACGTGACTTGAAATACGACAAACGAAGAGAACGAGATAAAAGACTTTAATTTTACACTATGAAAACAATAATCAAAACAGCAGATGTGCCGCTACCCATTGGACCCTATAACCAAGCCATTTTAAAAGGCGATACACTCTATGCAAGCGGACAAATTGCCATTGATCCAAAAACAAATGAACTAATTAGTGGAGATATCAATGCTGAAACCAAACAAGTAATGGAAAATTTAGCTGCTGTTCTTCGTGCGGCTGATATGGATTTTTCGCACGTGGTGAAATGCAGTATTTTCATTTCAAACATGAATGATTTTAGTGAAATCAATCAGGTATACGGTGCGTATTTTGATAACGACACAGCTCCTGCAAGAGAAACAGTTCAAGTGTCTGTATTACCCAAAAATGTAAATGTTGAGATTTCGCTAATTGCGATATCTTAAGTATTGTTCTTGTGGTGTTCCACTAAGCCTTCAATGGGCTTCTTTAAAATCTTACCTAACGAAAGCCCAAGGTTTTCGAGCACTTCCCGCAACTCATCTTGAAGGTAAAATGCAATAGATCCAATAAAATGCACAGGGAGTTCTTTTGCATTTTCAAATTGTAAAATTTGATGCCTCGCAAACAAATCAAATCCTTTTTTGATAAGGTTTTGACTGTATTCGTTTTCTTTATTCTCGATAAGAAAACGGGCAAATTTTGCTAAATAGGTATTTGGATTTGGTTTTTTGTACAAGTTGGTTTTAATGGTCTCTGAAGACAAATCAAATGAGTCTTCAAAAACTTTTGCTAACTCTGAAGGAATTTTATTGAAATAATAGTCGCGAAGCAACTGACGTCCGTAGTAGTTTCCACTACCATCGTCCATTAAGATATAACCCAAGGACGTAACGCGCTGTTCTACCGCTGCACCATCGAAATAGCTGCAATTAGAGCCAGTACCCAAAATACAAACAATACTTTCTTCACCAGAATTAGTTGCAGCATATACGGCTGCATACGTATCTTCTTTTACGTCAATTTGAGCATTTGTGAAAATCCCCTGTAAGAGGCTATTTAAAATTTCACGGGGTGGACGTGTACCACATCCAGCCCCATAAAAATAAATTTTCTCAACCGATGCACGATGACGATATAAATCGTAATTGTTAACGATGCGTTCCTCAATGATCTGCTCCGAAAGTACTTGTGGATTTAGACCCTGAGTTTGGGTTTCAAACAATATTTCGTTATTGCCGTCAAGTGCAATCCAATCTGTTTTGGTAGAGCCGCTATCAACAATAAGTCGCATAAATACTAAAGTTGGTTCACGTGAAGTGCAAGATCAAGTAACTTGTTCGAGTAACCTGCTTCGTTGTCGTACCAAGAAACGATTTTAAAGAAGGAACCATTTAGTTCAATTCCTGCATTAGCATCTACTATAGAAGTACGTGCATCACCAATAAAATCTTGCGATACTACAAGTTCTTCTGTATATCCAAGAACACCAGCTAAAGCACCTTCAGAAGCTGCTTTTATCGTTTGCATAACGCCGTCATAACTAGTTTCAGAAGCAAGTTTAACCGTTAAGTCAACAACTGAAACATCTGCAGTTGGCACTCGGAATGCCATACCTGTAATTTTTCCTTCTAATGATGGAATAACTTTGGTAACGGCTTTTGCTGCTCCAGTAGACGCAGGAATAATATTAAGCATTGAAGATCGACCTCCACGGTAATCTTTTCTTGATGGACCGTCAACTGTCATTTGCGTTGCCGTAACAGCATGCACTGTAGTCATAAGTGCTTCTTCTATACCATAAGCATCGTTTAAAACTTTAGCAAGTGGCGCCAAACAGTTTGTCGTACAAGATGCATTAGAAACAATCAGGTTGTCTGCTTTGGCATCTTCGTGGTTTACACCCATAACAAACATAGGCGCATCTTTTGATGGCGCAGAGATTACTACTTTTTTAGCACCTCCATCAATATGTGATTGGGCCATATCTAAAGTGGTAAAGATACCTGTACATTCGGCAACAATTGTTGCGCCGATAGCATCCCATTGTAAGTTTTTTGGATCACGTTCAGCCGTAATGCGAACAGGCTTTCCATCAACAACTAATTGCCCGTCAGCTACTTCGATCGAAGCGTCAACAGTTCCGTGAACGGAGTCGTATTTCAATAGATACGCAAGGTGCTCCACATCGAGGAGGTCGTTGATTGCCACAACTTGAATGTCGTCTCTTTGAAGCGATGCGCGAAAGACCATACGTCCAATTCGACCAAATCCGTTAATTCCAATTTTAAGGGTTGCCATAGTTTATATAATTTATAGTTTAAAGTCTCATTATTTCAGATACACGAACAAGTTCGGTATCAATTTTCGATTCTCCTTTTATTGCTTTTTCTAAAGGAGTAAAAATCATTTTTCCGTCAGCCATTCCAACCATATTTCCAGAAACGCCATCACGAAGTGCCTCAACGGCTTTTAGTCCCATACGGCTTGCTAAAACACGGTCAAAACATGTGGGTGCTCCACCGCGTTGCATATGTCCTAAAACAGAAACTCGCACTTCATAATCGGGAAGATTCTCCTCAATATGCTCGGCAAGTTCAAATACGTTTTTTCCAATTTTGTCACCTTCGGCTACCATGACTATACTGGAAAGTTTACCCGATTTTTTGGAGCGCTTTAGCGAATCCAATAAACGGTCTAATCCCATATTCTCTTCTGGAATAAGGATTTCTTCTGCGCCAGCACCAATACCAGTATTAAGCGCAATATGGCCCGCATCGCGACCCATAACCTCTACAAAAAACAACCGATTGTGTGAAATAGCAGTGTCTCTAATTTTATCAACTGCTTCAACGACGGTATTCATCGCAGTATCGTATCCAATAGTGTGCGATGTACCATAAATATCATTATCTATTGTTCCGGGAATACCAATCACAGGAATACCAAATTCTTGTTGAAAAATTAAACCTCCTGTAAAGCTTCCATCTCCACCAATAACAATAAGAGCATCAATGCCATTCTTTTGAAGGTTTGAAAATGCTTTTTCACGCCCTTCCTTAGTCCTAAACTCCTGAGAACGAGCCGATTTTAAAACCGTACCCCCTTTGTTTATGATATTATTTACAGATCTTGGACCCAAAGGTTTTATTTTACCTTCAATCATGCCTTGATAACCACGTGTAATTCCACAGCATGGAATTTTATAATATGCACATGAACGTACTACGGAACGTAGGGCGGCATTCATTCCTGGGGCATCGCCACCTGAAGTTAAAACGCCTATTTTTTTAATGGTTTTAGAAGAATCTGTATTGGTTACCATTTAGTTAAATTGCAAAACAAAATTATGAAATTAGTTAGACTTTGAAACTACATTTAACAGAAGTATTTTAATTTTTATTGTTAAGCACTTTACGGACAAGTTCATTGAAGGAATCAAAACGCACTTTGTAGTTCACTCCAATACCTTGCGTGTACCCCAATTCATCTCCAAAATATTGGAATTCGTTTTCTCTATTAAAGACTCTGGCGCGAAGTGTTCCTTGCTTGTTTAATAGGAATTCTAGGGTAACATCACCAATAATTGTTGTTTCTTCTTCGCTGCCCACAGGAACACCCACCTTGCCATCAATAATGATTCGCTCGTTGATGTTTGTAGAAAGGCTAACGCCTAACCTATCTCGGTTTTGGATAGAGGCTGCTGCGTTACGGTCGCCTTGTAAGTAATTCAAACTTAAATTCAATTTATCGTTTTCACTTGTGAAAATATTATCAAAAACACCAGAAGCCTTTTGGAAAAGGTTGTTTGTAAGTGTTTGACTAGAAATAGCCGCTAATGAAACTTGGTTTATAAAAGAACCCTGAGACAGCAACGAAATAGCTTGAAGCTGGCTTCGTTCTTGGTCGTTCAGTCTATAATTAAGTTCGTTTTTCATTACTCCTGAGGCATTGGGGAAATCAATCTCAAAAGTTGGTGTTTCGGGGTTTAATAAATTACCAAATAAATTGATCGTAACTTCAGTTGGAATCTTTTGACTCACGTTATCGCCCTCAAGCAAAATAGCAGGATTCGCCCCGCCAGGAACATCATAGACCGCTTGCATATTGATTTGTGCGCCATACGGATCGCCTTCCCAAACAATGGTTCCGCCAGGGCGCAAACGAAAAGTTTTATCTATAAGTCCAAGATTTTTAAAGTTGTATACTCCCTCAAACGCAATAAAATCTCCCCACATAGCAAACGAACCCGCAGTATCAATTTCCAACAATAAGTTTCCTGCACCAACACCGCGTAAAAAACTTTTGGTTTCTGGGTCAACCACAATCTCTACCTCTGCATCTGGAGTTACATCAAGATCAAAATTCATTTGCAACCCTTTTACTGTTGTGAGTGCAAGGTTTTTTGCAGTGACTTCCTCGTCTTTCTCAACAAAATTAATAAACGAAACATCTCCAATTGCTGTGTCGTATTGTATCGGGATAAATAAACTTGTCCCTTTTGCTGTTTGCCCAGTAACATCAATTTCCATATTTGAAAACGGGCCATGCAAGTGAGCATTGCCATTAAAAAAAGCAGTGCCATAATACAATGCATTTTCTGAAAAATCAGTATTGAGAACTTCCAAGTTATCAGCATCTATTTGCATATCTAATCCCCAGTCAGAAAAGGATTGATGTGTGAGTTCACCATTTAAGATTCCCGTATGATTTCCCGTATCTTGGAATGGAATGCTTTGAATCGAAATTTTATCTTTTGTAAAAACAAAGGGAACCGTTGAATTAAATGAGTAGTTAGTGTTGAGATACGGAACACCCAATCGAAATGCGTCTACATTCAAAACTCCCGAAGATGTAATATTTCCATCCGTAGAATTAAGCTGCAAATTCCCGTTTGCTTTTCCGTCAAAAGGATCAAAAACTGTATTTGTCAACCCGGCTAAAGCAGAGAGGTTGTAGTCTACAAAACCAGCATCAATATTCCAAAAGGGGATGCGATTCTCAATGCCAATATTCCCTGTTGCAGAAACCACATCCACTCCATCTTCTTCAATACGAAACGCTAAACTGTAAGCTTCTTTTTGCGCCTGCGATTGAAGCGAAAGGAAGGCGTCACCAAGAGAAACGTCATTGAGTTTCAGTTCTGAAAATTGCAAACTGGAGCTACCTCCAAAACCATTTGCTGTTTGTTGTATATTTAAAAATCCATCTATTAAACCCTCCCATTTATCTTTTCTAAAGGATAAAATATCAGCTAAGGCAACTTGCTCTAAATTCAAGCCAAGAGAGAAAGAGTCTGCCCCTTTTTGAGTCGCAGCCACTGAAATTTTTGAGGTATTACTTTTTAAAACAAGTGTAGACAACAAAAAATCTGTAGCGCTATTTGCTGTTAGTAGAGGAAGTGTTTCTGTAACATCCAGCTTCCATCTCCTTTTGTTAAAGTAAAAATCCGCATTCTGAATACCTAAAACAGCCTGTCCCAATTCATTTAATGTAAAAGACGTGTTTAGTTGGTTTAATTTATCCGGTGTGGAAAAAGACCTAAACTCAGCCCTACCGTAAAGCTTGTCTTCTATTTGTGAGTTTATCCAATTCATTTGTACTAGCTTCCCCTGTGGGCTTTCCAATTCATCAAAGGAAATAAAAGAATGATATAACGGATTATGCGTGTCAATTTCAATCTCCAACATATCTAGTTTTGTTGTTTTGAATTGAAGTTTTGGCGCACGAATATTCAATTGGAAAAGCTTTTCGGTTGCATTTATCTTGCCCTTTACAAAAGTATTATCGTCCAAGACTACTCCTTCACCAAACAATGCTGAAGCAATTTTTCCGCGAAAGTTAAAATTAAAATCAAGGTATTGGTTAGGTGTAATTTCTTTTGGAACATAATTACTGTACTGACTACCAAGTGTGTTTTGTGCCAATTTTAGTAATTCTGTGGGTTTAAACTCGCCTATCATTAAGCCTGTCGCAACGTCTTCAGAGCTTAGATTAATAACGCGAATATTATTAGTAAGGCGCGACTGTGCAGCAACTGACGAAAAAACATATACCTTGTTTAAAGTTTCGAGTTTTCCCTGCTCAATGTAGAGATCGCCTATCATTTCGTCAATAGTATTCCCCTGTAAAGCCAAGTCAACCGATCCCGAAAAAACACCTTCAATATTTTTGGGAATCCAACCTAAAACAGCAAAATCTGCTTTATTGATATCTGTGGTAAAAGAGAAGTTTCGCACTTCAGATACAAAATCTATCTCCCCTTCTAAAGACAAGTCTAAGGCTGCGTCAGTGACCATCATATTACCGCGAAAACGCTCTGGACTTACATTCCCCTGCAACTCAACTTTATCATAAGTATGCGATCTATAAGAAAGATTGTAAAGCGTACCATTTGCAGTGGCATTTAATTGCGCAATATTTAGCCCTTTTCCAGAAAGTTTAACATCAAAACCAGCTGTATTTAGCGTTGGAATCGTTAAAAGCGTTCCAATATCAAAAAGTGCAGCGTTTAGCTCAATGTTATACGATGGTGCATTAGATGACATTATGTAAGTGGCATCTGCGCTAAGTTTGCCAAGTTCAGTATCGAGACTGGATGTAACATTCCAAGTATTTGCTGAAAATGTAGCACTTCCATTGGATGAAACAACTCCCATAGATGTAAGTACATCACTATTTTTATTTGATAGTTTATTGCCGAACAACGCAAGTATTTTGTCAGTGTTAAGTTTCCAATTCACAATGAGTTTTCTGTGTTTTTCTTCAAGAATATTTTCACTGGCTAGAGAAAATTCTAAACGATTTTCGTCGTTATTAAGAATTGCGTTTTGAACGCTAAGATCTTCCACAGTACCGAATAAATTCCCACTAAAATCAATACTGCCAAGCATCCAATCAGGCATCACGGTTTTTAAGTCGATCTCACCAAGATTTGCTTTTTGAATTGTAATGTCAAGAGCTACTAATTCTGTAAAGCGTTTTAGACCCTTTTTGGGAAACTGTAAAACGATGTCGGTCTCTATTGTACTTGATGCTGTTTGAATAGATGCATTCTTGAGACTCATCTGCGTTGCTGACAACATATAAGTTCCCGAAAGCGATGTCAATTGTGTGTTTTTCCAACTCGTATTGGTGTCTAACTGATTAATTTCTGCCCGAATGACACCATCGACTACACTAAAATCCTTAATGTCTGCATTCATTTCTGCAAACTGTAACGGCAGTGCATCTGGTTTATTTTCGTTGTGAATGCGCAGTGCTGCCTTTGTCAATTGAATGTTAGAAACGTAAAATGTTGCGTTTGGAGGTTTTGGTTTTTCGGAGTCAAATCGATCAAAAAACATATCAATATTGGACTCCTCATCTTCGCTGTAAGTGGTAATATTGCATTTTACATCACGAAGAAAAACGGCCCCTAAATTGTTATCACCTTGTAACACCGCACCAAGTCTAAGGGCACTTGTACGGGCATACCCAACATAGAGAAGCGTATCTTGTTTATGGTCAATAGCCAATACATTTTCGAGAGTTGCGTAGCCAAACGGAGAAATGTGAATATTGTCTATGGTGAGTTTAGTGCCGAAACGCTCATCTAAACTTGCCGTAACCCGTTGACCCAAATACGTTTGTGTAGCTGGCAACAAAAGTATAACAGTAAATAATACAAAAACCAAAATCATAATTCCAAAAACGCGTAGAATTTTTCGATTAAATTTAGGTTTCTGTTTCAATGTCTTAGTTTTGTATTTATAATTTAATTTGTGGCAACAATCATACTTGGAATTGAAACCTCTTGCGACGACACTGCTGCAGCCGTGCTTGTTGATGGCAAATTGCGTGCCAACGTCGTATCGCAACAATTAGAGCATCAAACACATGGTGGCGTAATTCCAGAATTGGCGTCGCGCGCACATGTACAACGCATCGTTCCTGTTGTGGAAGCAGCTCTGTCCAAAGCAAATATCGATAAAAAAGACCTAACTGCGATTGCCTACACACAAGGTCCTGGACTTTTGGGCTCACTGCTGGTAGGAAATGCATTTGCGAAATCATTATCACTGGCGCTTGATATTCCGCTTCTAGCCGTACATCACATGCAAGCCCATTTGTTGGTGCACTTTATTGATGATGATTTTCCAACTCCTACGTTTCCTTTTTTAGGACTTACTGTTTCTGGGGGGCATACCCAACTTGTGCAAGTGGACAGCGCAACTTCTTTTACTGTTTTGGGTGAAACCAAAGACGATGCCGCTGGTGAAGCCTTTGATAAAACAGGTAAAATGTTAGGTCTCCCGTATCCTGCAGGTCCCATCATGGATAAATATGCACAAAAAGGAACTGCTAGGTTTAGTTTTGGAAAACTATCTGTTGAAGGATTACATTTTAGCTTTAGCGGACTCAAAACAAGTGTGCTTTATTTTCTACGCGAACAACAAGACAACGACCCAAAATTTATTGAAAACAACCTCTTTGATTTATGTGCGTCCATACAAAAGTCGATTGTTGACATACTAGTAAAAAAAGTAGCGAAAGCACTGACAGAAACAGGACTCAAGCAATTGGTCTTGGGTGGCGGCGTATCGGCAAATAGCGGACTGCGAAAGGCACTTGAAAATACAAATTCGAAAGTTTTTTTACCACCACTCCCCTACACAACTGATAACGCAGCCATGATTGCCATGGCAGGGTTTTTAAAGTTTAAAGAAAATGATACAGACGTACTCAATAGCGAACCTAAAGCAAGAATGTCAATCTGATGCAGCAATTTTTTACTCCTACTATTTCCACTAGTGACACAAGCTATGCTTTTGATGAACAAGAAAGCAAGCATATTGCCAGAGTACTTCGAAAACTTACTGGTGAATCGATACGGTTAACAAACGGAAAAGGGGATTTATTTTGGGGCACCCTTGAAGTGCTTAGTCCGAAAAAGTGTACCGTAACGATATCCAAATGTGAACATATTGCGCCACCAAATGTAAAAATTCATATGGCAGTAGCTCCAACCAAAAACATGGACAGGTTTGAATGGTTTTTAGAAAAAGCTACTGAACTTGGCGTACATAGAATTACACCTATTCTTTGCAAAAGAAGCGAACGGAAGCAGCTCAAACTTGAACGTTGTAACAAAATTATTGCTTCAGCAGTAAAACAGTCGTTGCGTGTATATGCACCTATTTTAGACCCATTGACTACGCTTAAAGATTTGCAAACAGACGCAACTTTTTCATGCATAGCACATTGTGAACCAGCAGCTAAAAAAGCGCTTAAAGAAGTTGTTTTGCATCAAAATAATTGTTGTGTTTTAATAGGTCCTGAAGGGGATTTTACACCAGAAGAAATTATATGGGCAACAAGACACAGCATAACTCCTGTACACTTAGGAGATGCGCGCTTACGCACCGAAACAGCAGCACTAACAGCACTTCATACTGCTTTGTTACTAAACGCTTAACTAAATAATGTATATTTAATATATGAATGCAAACACACTTACACGCGGAATCGTTCAAGCCTTCCTTATTATTGTTGGCATCATTGCCCTTTTTGAACTTTTAGTAATGGCAAAGTCGTTGTTAGGCTATGTGTTTTTGGCAATCGTTGTTTCTTTGATTGGCCAACCCGTTAAAGAGCTGCTAATGCGCAGATTAAAGTTTAAGACTACAATGGCTACAGTAACTACGCTGGTGTTGTTGTTGTTACTATTATTTGGATTGGGGTCGTTGATTGTTCCGGTAATTGCTGCACAAGCACAAAATCTATCGCTTTTACAAATTGATCAGTGGGAAGCTGATTTACTGACTCTTGTTTCTGATTTGGACACTTACTTCAGTAAATACGATATCAACCTCACTGAACGAATAACGGCACTTTTTGCAAAGGTTGACTTTGCTTTTCTTCCAAATATAATTAATGGGTTTTTAGGTTTTTTAGGAGGATTTACCATAGCATTATTTTCGGTGCTGTTTATCAGTTTTTTTCTGCTTAAAGACAGCTCATTATTACTAAGAAGCTTACTTCTAGTTTTCGCTGCAGATCAAAAAGAACGTATAGAGCGTTCTTTCACTCGAATTGTTTCACTGTTATCCCGTTACTTTAGTGGAATTCTGCTACAAATCTCCATTTTGTTTCTCTTTTACTCTGGGGTTTTGTTGCTGTTTGGCATTCCAAACGCATTGACCATTGCACTAATTTGTGCGTTGTTTAATATCATTCCTTACATCGGTCCTTTGGTAGGTGGTGTATTTATTGTTGTGCTTACCATGACTAGTAACCTTGGAGCAGATGTGGCCACAGTCATTGTACCAAAAACTATCTATGTCCTTATTGGCTTTGTTGTTGGGCAACTAATTGATAATTTCTTTGCTCAACCTTTTATATTTTCTACAAGTATCAAATCACATCCATTAGAAATTTTCTTGGTTATCATTTTAGCTGGATTGCTTGCAGGTCCTTTAGGAATGCTTCTAGCTGTTCCCTTCTACACCGTAATTAAAGTTGTACTTAGTGAGTTTTTAAGCGATAACCGACTTGTACGTGCATTAACAAAAAACATGTAAACGGTTCATACAACTCCCTATTTTAAAGCGCGTAATAATTAGTTGGAGGATTCCGTTTGAAAACGTATTTTTGCCCCCGCTTTAGGGCTTTAAAGGAGAGGTGCCAGAGTGGTAATGGAGCAGATTGCTAATCTGTCAACGCGTAAGTGTTGCCTGGGTTCGAATCCCAGTCTCTCCGCTTCAATTTTTTCGCAGCTTTCAACGTCAGGGCTCAGCTGGATTAGCGCATTCCGATTTTCAATCGGAACAGTCAAGGTCCACTGCGTAAGTGATGAAACAAAAAGGTCGCGTAGCTCAGCTGGATTAGCGCATTCCGATTTTCAATCGGAACGGTCAAGGTCCACTGCGTAAGTGATGAAACAAAAAGGTCGCGTACCTGCCTGACACTAGGCAGGGCTCAGCTGGATAGAGCATTCCGATTTTCAATCGGAACGGTCAAGGTCCACTGCGTAAGTGATGAAACAAAAAGGTCGCGTAGCTCAGCTGGATAGAGCATCTGCCTTCTAAGCAGACGGTCCTAGGTTCGAATCCTAGCGCGATCAC
>JAACDD010000083.1 GCA_009937085.1 Bacteroidota bacterium | reverse complement strand
CTGTATGCCCTGTTCTACCTGTACACACTTCTCTGTATGCCGGATTTTTTATATGGCCGCCTGTATAGCCTGAAACAACTTCTGACACACCAGTAAGACGCATAAATAGCGTCTCGGTACACCAAAAACAGCCTCCGGCAAAAGTAGCTAACGCCATAATGTTTAATTGTTATTAAGCGAAATTAAACAATATGCGTTTATTATCCTATAATCAATAAACAAAACGTTAAAAGGCAATTAAAAAAATTTAGTGGGCGTCTGCAGCAAATTCTTTTTTCAAACAAAGCATTTTAACGCATCACAAATACGCGCAGGCTTAAAAAAACAAAAAAAACTTTATCATGAATTTAAAAATCAAATTTGATTACTTTGCATAAGATGATTCAAGCCAAGCATATTTCAAAGACGTATGGCACGACAAACGTGTTAAAAGATGTATCGTTTTCATTAGCACCATCTGAAATTGTTTCCATTGTTGGCCCTTCTGGAGCAGGAAAGACCACCCTACTCCATATTCTGGGTACTCTAGAACACGCTGACGCGCACCCACAAACGGAGCTAATCATAGATGGCAAAACCATCAATGGGCTTTCTGATAAGGCGTTGTCTGCATTTCGAAACGACTCCCTAGGCTTTGTGTTTCAGTTTCATCAGTTACTTCCCGAGTTTACCGCCATAGAAAATATTTGTATGCCTGCCTTTATCAAAGGCACTTCAAAGCAAGCAGCTGAAAAAAGAGCTATGGAATTACTTGATTTTCTCGAGCTCAGCAACAGGGCAAAACACAAACCTTCAGAACTTTCTGGTGGTGAGCAACAACGTATAGCTGTTGCGCGTGCGCTTATCAACAAACCAAGTTTACTCCTTGCAGATGAGCCAAGTGGGAATTTGGATTCCACTACTGCCAATAAGCTACACGATATGTTTTTTAACCTCAGAGATACCTTTTCTATAAGTATGGTTTTGGTTACACATAACAAATCGTTGGCAGCCAGAGCAGACCGTATGCTAACCCTTGTGGATGGCCAATGGAGTTAAATCAAGAAGAGCTCAAAGCCTTTTTGGACGAAAAGGTGCAGCAGTATAACCACCCTTCGTTTATTGAAACAGACCCCATCTCTATTCCACACGCATTCTTAAAAAAAGAAGATATTGAAATTGCAGGCTTTTTTGCAGCAACCATAGCTTGGGGAAACCGTAAAAGTATTTTGACAAATGCAACGAAACTTATGGAGCGTATGGACCATGCGCCACATGATTTTATTATAAATCATTCCAACTCGGATTTGGACGTGTTTAACGGGTTTGTACACAGGACGTTTCAAGAAGCAGATGTCAAATATTTCGCGCAACGATTGCAACAGATTTACACGGAGTATGGAAGTCTAGAGAAGGTGTTCACTCCCAATTCTAATGCAGCGCATATGCATGACGTATTAACCGATTTTCACAACTTATTTTTTGCTGTTCCACATCAAAAAAGAACAAAAAAACACGTCGCAAACCCTGCGAAAAAATCTGCAGCTAAACGATTGCATATGTTTTTGCGTTGGATGGTACGCAACGATAACGCTGGCGTAGATTTAGGTATTTGGAAGAGCATCTCTCCCCGACTCCTATCCTGTCCATTAGATGTGCATTCTGGAAATGTAGCGCGCGCATTGGGGTTGTTAAAGCGCAAACAAAACGACTTAGCAGCTGTGCAAGAACTAGATGCAACACTCAGAACCTTAGACCCAAATGACCCTGTAAAATATGATTTTGCCCTATTTGGATTAGGTGTTTTTGAAGGCTTTTAATTTGTGTTGGTGTATTTTCTATCTTTGCACAACTAACGACTTAGCGGTTTAGCGAATGAATATCTTAATTAAAGCTGCAAAAATCTTAGATGCCAACAGCTCGCATCACAACACACAGCAAGATATTTATATTGAAGATGGGGTCATAAAAGCGATTGGCAGTAACTTAAATTACCCAAAAGCAACTGAAATATCCCGCGATAATTTACATGTTTCACAAGGTTGGTTTGACAGTAGTGTGTCTTTTGGCGAACCTGGATTTGAAGAGCGCGAAACCATTATAAATGGACTTCATGTTGCGGCAAGAAGCGGATTTTCGCACATTGCCTATAACACCAACACCTTACCGAAACCTGATAGCCGGGCAGATATTGCGTTTTTGTTGGAACAAGCAAATGGAAATGCGGTAAAGCTTCATCCAAAAGCTTGTGTAACATCTGCGCAAAACGAGGACAAACTTGCACCGCTTCGCGAACTTCATGCTGCTGGAGCGTTTAGCTTTAGCAATCACAAAACGCCAATAACAAATGCCAACACCTTAAAATTGGCACTTCAATACACCTATGACTTTAATGCAATTGTAGAGTCTTTTCCATACAACAATGATATGGCTAATGGCGGTGTTATGCATGAAGGTGCTGTGAGTACGGCTCTAGGACTGAATGGGATTCCAAGTGTAGTAGAAAGCATGCAACTGCAACGTGATCTCGATGTGCTGAAATACGCAAAAGGAAAACTTCACATCCCTACGCTTTCAACAGAAGCCTCTATTGCACTTATCAAGGCGGCCAAAAAAGCAAAGCTAGATGTAAGTTGTAGCGTTGCTATTCATAATTTATTTTTCACTGATGAGGCTCTGCAAGGCTTTGATGCCAATGCCAAATTAGTTCCACCACTTCGCGAAACGTCTGACCAAGAAGCATTAAAGAAAGCGCTATTAGACGGTATTATTGATATGGTAACCAGCGACCATCAGCCGCTTAACAGTGAACTGAAAAATATAGAATTGGATAGCGCGCATTTTGGATCAATAGGACTAGAACACAGTTTTGGTTGTTTGTTGTCCATGTTCTCCATCGAACAAACCATAGAACTACTTACTAGAGGTAAAAGCCGATTCGGGATTCCTGAACACACTATTGAAGCGGGTGCAACCGCTGATATCGCGTTGTTTACGCCAAGTGACGCTGCAGAAATCACTAAAGCATCCATTTTTTCTGCATCAAAGAATAGTCTTTTTATAGGGCAATCCTTACCTGGGAAGGTCTACGGAATTGTTGCACATGGAAAATCACAAGTCTACAACGCCTAATATGTCTTTTGTTTACCTAGAACGTAAGGCGACACAGCCCAACGCTCCCCTACTCGTTTTACTCCACGGTTACGGTAGTAATGATGCAGATTTGTTTTCATTTGCTGAATATATTCCCGCTAGTTTTCATGTTGTTTCGTTGCAAGCACCGTTGACTATGGGGGAAAATAGCTTTGCGTGGTTTCCTATTCATTTTACTGAAAGTATGGAACGTTGGACCTCGCCAGAAGAGGTTAAAAAAGCAAGTGATTACATAAATGCTTTTTTAGTATTCTACATAGCAAAGCACGATTTCGACAATGAAAACCTGTACTTGATGGGCTTTAGCCAAGGTGCCATGTTGAGTTACGCCGTTGGATTAGCTACAAAAAACGTAAAAGGAATCGCTGCACTTAGTGGCTATATAGATCCGCGCGTAGTGAAACGAACCAATACATCTCTTTCATCTATTTACGTGTCGCATGGCACAGAGGATATGGTTGTGCCTTATGCATGGGCAGAGCAATCTGTTGAAGTGCTTAAAGACTATGGCCTTTCACCAGAGTTTTATTCCTATCCGCAAGGACATGGCATAAATCAAGACAATTTAATATCTATTGTTCAATGGTTGCAGGCACAGCTTTAAGCTGCTGTAAAATTTGAATTGAGTCCTTTAATTGCGTAATTTTTTTTGCTTGTGTATCAATTTTAACTTGCGCATAGTTTAGCCGTTTGCCATAGTCTGAAATCAAGTATAAATTGATTAAAGCGGAAAATATCAAGACGTAAAAAAGTATTTTTTGTTTCATATTAAAGGGTAATCGTTAAATTATCATACGCCAAATGTATACCTTCTGGTAAAGAAGCCTCCACCGCGTCGTGAAAACCAAGCTTGTGACTAATATGCGTAAAATAAGTGCGTTTTGCGCCAACACGCTGTGCAAATGCTATGGCAGCGTCCAAATGTAAATGTGACGGATGCGGCTCGATGCGTAGCGCATTAACGACCAAAACATCCAACCCGCTAAGTTTGGCTTCTTCTTCCGGGTCAATAGAAAACATATCGGTGATATACCCAAATGTGCCAAAGCGATATCCTAAAACTTCCAAGCCGTAATGGGAAACTTTTATGGGGATTATTGTTTTTGTAGCACACACAAATGGAGTTTCTGCATCAATAACTGTAGATTTTACAGAAGGTGCGCCTGGATATTTATTTTTATCACTAAAGATATAATCAAAGCGCCTTTTTAGGTTCTCCATAACTCGAGACAGTCCATAAACTGGAAGTGCACCTTGCCTAAAAACATAAGGTCTGATGTCGTCTAAACCAGCGGTATGATCTGCATGTTCGTGCGTAAATAATAGTGCATCCATTTTAGGACAACCACTGGTAAGCATTTGCTGGCGAAAATCTGGGCCGCAATCAATCACAAAATCTATATCGTCCCATTGCACCCAAACGGAGGATCGCAAACGTATGTCTTTTGGATTGTGACTTAAACATACAGGGTCGGTACTGCCAATAATTGGGATTCCCTGTGAAGTTCCTGTTCCTAAAAAATAAATTTTGATGCTCACGCTACAAAATTACACGATTGATGCATAGGGTTGAGCATAAGTTTTATAATTTTGAGGAAAACTCACATCCATGCCCATAGAATTAGCTGGTGATCATCCTTTTGAAAACACTCCTTCTTTAGAAGCAAAAGCCTTACGGATAAACTTAAATGACAATATCTATGGCACATTTGCCGAAATTGGCGCAGGACAGGAAGTAGTACGTCACTTTTTTCGTTGTGGTGGCGCGTCAGGAACCATTGCAAAAACCATGAGTGCCTACGACAAAGACTTTAGCGATGCTATTTATGGTCGTGAGGATGATGGAAGGTATGT
The DNA here is from genome assembly GCA_009937085.1 of Bacteroidota bacterium. Taxonomy (GTDB): domain Bacteria; phylum Bacteroidota; class Bacteroidia; order Flavobacteriales; family Flavobacteriaceae; genus UBA7446. The sequence goes on along the minus strand of JAACDD010000083.1, from coordinate 5,167 downwards.
ATCAGAATCCAGACTTAACAAGATGCTGGAATGGGAAATTGGATTGCTTGAAAAACGTATTGACCGTGAAAAAAATAAAGACAAGCTGTTTTTCACCTACGCAAACACCGTAACAACGATAGATTTTGCAAAGAAATTTAAAGGTCACGGCTGGATTGGAATCAAGTTTCAAACCAAACCTGATGAGCCGTATTCAATGATTACTTCGCATATCCGCTTTAAGGAAAATGATACAAAGTCCCAACAATTGACTTTGGGCGTAATGGGCGTGAATTTGATTTACGGTGCGTTTTATCAAAACGATCGTCCAAAGAAAATGTTGCAATATTTGTTTGATCACATCGACAGAGAAGCCATTGAAATCGATACCATAAACTTTTCAGGTCCGTTGTTTAAAGGAATTGACAATCGCTTGATGAGTTTAGAGCTTGTTCGTTTGGGTATGACCGATGCGGTTATGTTTGGTCCAGATGGAAATAATTTATTACCCGCTCGTGAGTTATACAAGAAAAATATTATTGCATTGCGCGGTAGTTTTAGACCCGTTACTAAAGTTAACGTTGACATGTATCAAAAATCCTTAGAGATTTTTGAAAGAGAACCTGATACCGACCCGAATAAAACACTAGTCATCTTTGAAATTACCCTTTCAAATTTGATGTCTACAGGAGTAATTGACGAAGAAGACTTTATGCATAGAGCACGTTTATTATGCTCGCTTGGACAAACAGTTATGATCTCGAATTTCAAAGAGTATTACCGCCTAGTGGAGTATTTTTCTGAATATACAGAGAAGAAAATACGTCTTACCATGGGAGTTAATAACCTCATTGAGATTTTTAACGAAAAGTATTACCGACACTTAAGTGGTGGTATTTTGGAAGCATTTGGAAAGCTGTTCTTTAAAAACCTTAAGGTATACCTCTACCCTATAATTGACCCTAATAAAGGAGGTATCATTGATAGTAATTCAATTCGTGTACATCCGAGGTTGAAGGAGCTTTATAACTTCTTTAAATACAACGATAAAGTAGTTGACATCTTGGATTATAACACCGATGATATGAAAATCTATTCAAGAGATGTTTTAGACCAGATAAAAGCTGGCGAAAGCGGTTGGGAAAACAAACTTCCGCCAGGTGTGTCAAAATTGATTAAAAGCAAAAAGCTTTTCGGGTATAAATCTTCCTAACGATTTATCCTTCTAAAATTTGCGCAGCGTGGTCTTTAGTTTTCACTTTGTTAATCACGCGCACAATAGTTCCCGTTTCGTCAATAACAAATGTTGTACGAATTATCCCTTCGTATTCTTTGCCTTGAAACTTTTTTGGTCCCCAAACGCCAAAGGCTTTAATAGCAACATGATCTTCGTCAGCTAATAGTGGATATGGAAACCCAAATTTTGTTGCAAAACCAGCTTGCTTTTTTACCGAGTCTGCGCTAACACCCAAAAGCTCGTATCCTTGTGCTTGGAGTGTTGCATAATTGTCACTCAAATTACACGCCTCAGCTGTGCAACCAGGTGTATTGGCACGTGGATAAAAAAACACGATTAATTTCTTACCTGCATAGTCTGTGTGTGTTACAGGCTCGCCTAAATGATTAGTACCTGAAAACGCAGGTAATTTATTTCCTTCTTGTAGCATTTTTGTAATTTTAGATGATAAAAATACGAAAATGAACAAAGCCGAAAAGGTTGCATTTGTAATTAATAAACTTGAGGAACTTTATCCTACCATCCCCATACCCTTAGACCACAAAGACCCGTATACATTGCTTATAGCCGTTTTGTTATCAGCGCAAAGCACCGACGTTCGCGTAAATAAGATTACACCTTTACTGTTTGCCAAAGCTGACAATCCTAATGATATGGTAAAATTAAGCGTGGAAGAAATTAGAGAAATTATAAAACCTGTTGGGCTATCGCCGATGAAGTCGAAGGGAATTCACGGGCTATCGGAAATTTTATTAGAAAAACACGGGGGCGAAGTTCCACAAAGTTTTGATGCGTTAGAAGAACTTCCTGCCGTGGGACATAAAACAGCAAGTGTGGTAATGGCACAAGCTTTTGGTGTACCCGCATTTCCAGTAGACACCCACATTCAACGACTTATGTACCGCTGGGGTTTTTCAAATGGAAAAAACGTAACACAGACAGAACGTGATGCAAAACGCTTATTCCCAAAAGAAAAGTGGAACGATTTGCACTTGCAAATCATTTGGTATGGTAGAGAATACAGTCCCGCACGTGGTTGGGATGTAAGTAAAGACATCATTACCCAAACTGTTGGCAGAAAGATGGTTTTAAAAAAACACGGTTTTAATTTGCTATAAAATCCAAAGAAGTATCACCTACTTCAATTGGTTCGTAAGCCGCAGAGAACTGCAGAATTAATTGCAATGATTCTTTACTCGGTGTTGGTGTGTATTTTGAAAATTGTAGCGCGTAGAGTTTATCCATTAATTTGTTTTAAGGATAACGCTTACTGTTATGGAATTATTGCGTCATGGTTAAGTTACGCGCATCAATAAGCTTTCTGAGGTTAATAAGCCCATAACGCATTCTTCCAAGAGAGGTATTTATACTCACGTTTGTACGCTCTGAAATTTCCTTAAAGCTCATGTCTTGATATAAGCGCATACGCAATACTTCGAGTTGATTGGATGGTAGTTCAAGCATCAAGGTATTTAAATCTTCTTTGATTTGTGTATCAATTAGCAAGTCTTCAATGTTCTGCGTAGGTTCAGAAACACGATAAAAAACATCTTTTTCTTTGTCATGTGACTCGTACATCGGCATGCGTTGTTTACGCCTAAAATGGTCTACAATAAGATTATGTGCAATCCGCATCACCCAAGACAAGAATCGACCTTCGTCGTTATACGTTCCTTTTTTAAGTGTTTTGATCACCTTGATAAAGGTATCTTGAAAAATATCATCGGCTAAATCTCTATCCTTAATTTTAGAATAAATAAAGCTGAAGATTCGTTGTTTGTATCTGGAAAGTAGCGTTTCGAACGCTTCATTATTGCCATTTAAGTACTGCTGAATTAGTGTATTATCTGGAAGCATAGACATAATTACTCGTTTAAGTTAAAATAAAATTTATTGAGTAAAAAGTGTAGCTATAGGCAATAATTATATACACAAATATAAAAACATATTCGATACTGAACAAATACGCGTACTTTATAGGTTTATATGTGTTTGAATCAATATCTTTAATGCTTCGATTTTAATGCATTGAAAAAGGAAAAATTTATTGAAATAAAAGGGGCACAAATGCACAATCTCAAAAGTGTGGATGTGCAAATTCCTCGAAATAAACTTGTGGTTATAACGGGTTTGTCGGGATCAGGGAAATCAAGTTTGGCTTTTGATACCCTTTATGCTGAGGGACAGCGACGCTATGTAGAAAGTTTATCTTCCTATGCACGGCAATTTTTAGGGAGACTAAACAAGCCCAAAGTCGAACAAATTAACGGTATTGCACCTGCCATTGCTATCGAGCAAAAAGTTATAAGTAACAACCCACGATCTACAGTAGGAACAACTACTGAGATTTACGATTACCTCAAACTGTTGTTTGCTCGCATTGGTAAAACATACTCCCCTATTTCTGGAAAGGAAGTCAAAAAAGACGACACCAAAGACGTTTTGACATATCTTAAATCCATTGACGAAGGCACAAAACTTTTGTTGCTGGCACCTGTGCAAATTTCTAAAAACAGAACCTTACAAGGCACTTTAGATGTTTACAAACAACAAGGGTATGCACGCCTTTGGTTAAATGACGCTATGGTTCGAATAAACGACGCCAAGCCAACCAAAAAAGATACTATTTCGCTTATTGTTGACCGAATTGTATTAAAGCATGACGAAGATTTTTTTCACCGTGTAGCAGAATCTATCGAAACAGCCTTTCACGAAGGTAGCGGCACGCTGCATATTCATGATTTATCAAATAATTCACAACGCGAATTTTCCAACAGATTTGCACTTGACGGTATAACATTTACGCCTCCAAACGAACATATGTTTAGCTTTAACAATCCACTTGGTGCGTGCCCAGATTGCGAGGGCTACGGCGATTTGATTGGTATTGACGAGCAACTCGTTATACCAAACACAAATTTATCGGTCTTTAGTGGAGCTGTTGCACCTTGGAAAGGGGAACGATTACAGCGGTACAAAAATGATTTTGTAGACAGTGCATACTTATTTGATTTCCCAGTACATAAGCCCTACTTTGAATTAAGTGATATACAAAAAAAATCGCTTTGGGAAGGCAATAAATATGTGAAAGGCATTAACCACTTCTTTGCTAAACTAGAAGCAAAAAATTATAAAATTCAAAATCGTGTGTTGCTTTCCCGCTATAGAGGTAGAACAATTTGTAGTACTTGTAACGGAAAGCGCTTAAATATAGCGGCTTCATATGTGCGTGTGGACAAACATACGCTTTCTGATTTGGTTGATATGCCCATAGATGAACTTACCACTACGATGTTGGCATTGAAATTATCGGAACATCAACAACATATTGCCCGACGGCTTTTGGTTGAAATAAATGACCGCTTACATTTTTTAAATCAGGTTGGATTGGGTTATTTGACTTTAAATCGAAGAGCAAATACGCTTTCGGGTGGCGAATCACAACGTATAAACCTCGCTACTTCGCTGGGGAGTAGTTTGGTAGGATCGCTATATATTTTAGATGAGCCGAGTATTGGACTTCACCCAAAAGACACTGCCAAACTGATTGAGGTACTTCAAAAATTACGTGATTTAGGGAATACGGTTATTGTTGTGGAACACGATGACGACATCATGCATGCGGCAGATGAAATTATTGATTTAGGTCCCGACGCAGGTGCTTTTGGTGGAGAAGTGGTTGCTCAAGGAAGTATTGAAAAAATACTTCAAGCAGATACATGGACCGGGAAATACCTCTCTGGGAAGGCTGAAATTACGCTTCCCGAAAAGCGCAAAAAACCAACACATGAATTGCGTATTGTGGGTGCTCGAGAGCATAATCTAAAAAATATTAATGTGTCGTTTCCGCTACATATGCTCACGGTTGTAACTGGGGTTTCGGGAAGTGGAAAAAGTACACTTGTGAAAGATATTTTGTTGCCCGCTGTAAAAAAGGAAAAAGATATTTAT
>JAACDD010000082.1 GCA_009937085.1 Bacteroidota bacterium | reverse complement strand
TTGTCTCGAAGTGCAGCATATTTCTCTTTCCAATCCGAAAGCTCAATGTCTCCAATACGAATGCCATTTCTACCTGTTTTGTCCATGTAAGTTGGTCCAATTCCCTTTAGGGTTGAACCAATTTTGGCTTTTCCTTTTGCAAGTTCTGATGCTGCGTCCAACAACCGATGTGTTGGCAAAATCAGATGTGCTTTTCTAGACACTAATAATACGTTGTTAATATTAATATCGAAAGGAGCTAAGTTGTCCAGTTCTTGCTTAAAAATCACGGGGTCAATCACGACTCCGTTACCAACCAAATTAGTAGCTTTTGGATGAAAAATTCCCGAAGGTATGGTGTGTAAAACGTGTTTTATTCCTTCAAATTCGAGTGTGTGTCCTGCATTGGGTCCGCCTTGAAAACGCGCAATGATGTCGTACTTTTTGGTAAGTACATCAACAATTTTACCTTTTCCTTCGTCGCCCCACTGTAAGCCTAGTAGTAAGTCAATGGCCATGAATGGTTGTTATTTAGTGTTTTTTTTGGTGCCGTAAAAATACAAGGAATGTGCATGGATATCAATATCAAAAACCTCTTCAATGGTTTTTTTTATTGCTTGTATACGAGGGTCGCAAAACTCTTTTACATCACCAGTGTCGGTTAGAATTACGTGATCGTGTTGTCTGTCAAAATACGATTTCTCGTATTGGGCGTGTTGTAGTCCAAATTGATGCTTGCGCACCAACCCACAGGCTAAAAGGAGCTCAATGGTATTGTAGAGTGTAGCACGGCTTACACGATAATTTTTGTTTTTCATCTTGATGTAAAGTGACTCGATGTCGAAGTGCTCATCGCTCAAATATATTTCCTCTAAAATGGCAAAGCGTTCGGGCGTCTTCCGATGCCCGTTGCTATCCAAAAATTGGACAAATACATTTTTTACTATTTCGAATTCTCTTTCCATTTAGATAAAGCCAAAAAACAAAGATACGCAACCGATTTTAATCCCGTACTACTTTATCAATTCCAGTAACCTTTTCTAATTTATTGATAAGCATATAAAGCGTGGAGGCATGGCGTACGTGAAGTTTGATTTCACCCGTAAATGTGCCGTTTTCAGTGTCAAAATGAATTTGTGAAATATCTACATTATGCGCATTAGAAATTAAATTCGTGACCTCGTTCACAAGTCCAATTCGGTCTATACCTGAAAGGCGAATATTCCCTGTAAAAAACCCTTTTGAAGAATCTACCCATTTGGCGCTGACAATTCTGTAACCATAATTGGAGTGTAAACTAATGGCATTAGGACATTCGTTTTTATGTACTTTGATTCCGTCGTTTATAGATACAAAACCAAAGACATCGTCGCCTGCTATGGGGTTGCAACAAGGACTCAAGGTATAACTTAAGGTTTCTTGATTTTTATCAAAAACAAGCATGTCATAAAAAGAAGATATTTGACTACCGCCAATTTCTTTTTGCTTGGGCTTATCAGAAGGTCTGCGTCTAAAAAACTGATAAAATCGATTGTTTTCCTCTGACGCAAACTTCTTAAGCATTTTGTTGTCAATGGTTCCAATGCCGATACGGTAGTATAAATCCAGACTAGTTTTGAGCTTGAAATACGAAACCATTGCATTAATGATACGGTCATTAAACTTAAATTTCATTTGCCTCAACTTTCGCCTAAGCAGTTCTTTTCCTTCGTTTGCAATTTCTTGTTCTTCTGTTCTGAGCGCAGTTCTAATAATCGAACGTGCTCTGGAAGTAATTACAAAATCAAGCCAATTTGCATTTGGTTTTGCTGTTTCAGATGTAATAATTTCTACTTGATCGCCGCTATTGAGTTCAAAGTTTAGCGGTACAATTTTACCGTTTACACGGGCACCTCGTGTTTTTTTACCTACTTCACTGTGAATAGAAAAAGCAAAATCAACAGGTGTAGCGCCTTTAGGAAGTGATTTTAAATCCCCTTGTGGTGTAAAAACAAAAATTTCACTGGCGTATAAGTTTAGCTTAAATTCTTTTACAAAATCAACAGCATCGGCGTCTTGCGATTCTAACACTTCGCGCAGCCTGTTAAGCCAAAGTTCCATGCCGCCTTCATCTTGTTTTCCGTGCTTGTATTTAAAGTGCGCAGCATACCCTTTTTCAGCGATTTCGTGCATGCGTTCCGAGCGAATCTGCACTTCTACCCATTTTCCTCCCGGGCCAACAACGGTTATGTGTAATGCCTCATAACCCGTGGATTTGGGTGAAGAAATCCAGTCGCGCAAACGCATCGGGTTGGGTTGATAATGATCGGTGACTATCGAGTAGATTTTCCATGCCAAAAACTTTTCTTGTTTGGGTGTGCATGAATAAATGATGCGTACCGCAAATCGGTCAAAAACCTCCTCAAACTTTCTGTTTTTGAGCTGCATTTTTCTTCGGATAGAAAAAATACTTTTAAACCTACCTTCCGTCCTAAATTTAATACGCTCTTTGGTTAGGTGATTTTGAAGTTGATCCGTAAAACTTTCGATGTAGTCTATCCGTTCTTCTTTATTCCCTTTAATTTTTTCCTCAATGTCAGTGTAAACTTCTGGCTCTGTATATTTCAGCGCCAAGTCTTCCAATTGGGTTTTGATGTTGTAAATCCCAATGCGGTGCGCCAAAGGCGCATAGATGTAAAGTGTTTCGGATGCAATACGAACTTGCTTTTCTTCAGGCATGAATTCGAGCGTCATCATGTTGTGCAATCGGTCGGCAATTTTGATAAGAATAACCCGAACGTCATCGTTCATGGTTAGCAGCATCTTTTTAAAGTTTTCAGCCTGCACTGAAACTCGCTTATCTTTACTTAGTTTCGAAATTTTGGTAAGCCCATCAACAATTTTGGCAACGGTTTCGCCAAACATAATTTCAATATCGTCAAGTGTCAAAGAGGTATCTTCAACCACATCATGCAGCAAAGCAGCAGCTATAGACGTTGCACCCAGTCCAATTTGATCTGCGACAATTTGCGCTACGGCGATAGGGTGTAAAATGTAGGGTTCACCACTTTTGCGCCGTTGGTCTTTATGCGCATCAACAGCAGTCTCAAAAGCTAAGCGAATAAGTTTTATGTCAGCAGCTGACAATGACAAATATGTATTGCGAAGTAAGTTTTTATACTCCTGAGCAATTAATGTATTCTCATTAATTTCTTTCGTTGTCATCTGTTAAAGATACAAAAATTAGCTATTCCGTTGACGAAGTGCTTCGTAAGATAAAATGGCCGTGGCTACAGATACATTTAGCGAGTCTACATGTCCCAGCATAGGGATTTTTACGGATGTAATATTCTTCTGATACCAGAAAGGACTAAGTCCCTTAGCTTCAGAACCCAATACAAATGCGGTTGGTTTTGTGTAATCTGCTTTTGTATAGTCGATGCTTTTTTGCAGTGATGCGGCGTAGATATGTATATTGTTTTTGGCAAGAAAAGTATTGGCTTCTTCGTTGCTACTTACAAATACGGGGACAGAAAAAAATCCGCCGACACTAGAACGTATCACATTTGGATTGTGCAGATCTGTGTGCTGCTCTGTGATAATTACGGCATCAATAGCACCAGCTTCTGCAGTTCTCAGAATTGCTCCAAGGTTTCCTGGCTTTTCAATGGATTCTAACACAAGGAGTAATGGATGTTTTCTTTTGGGTTGCCATGATCCCAATGAATTGCTTTTTTGCCTTACAATACCCACAACTCCTTCAGTACTGTCGCGAACCACTAACTTTTGATAAACAGCTAAGGAAACCGATATAATTTCAACATCTTGCTCAAATTGTTTTTGCCACAATGTAAATTGCGATTCATCAAAAATTTCTGCACACCAAAAAATAGTCTGAATCTGATATTGACCCAAATGAGCAAGAAGTAATTCGCGTTTTCCTTCAACTACAAACTGAAGCTTCTCCTTACGCGTTTTTGCCTTGGACTGTAGTAAAATCAGTTCCTTGACAATTGTGTTTTGCGTACTTGAAATATGTTTCATTCCCTACTTTTATTTTTGCTATTTAAATTTAACATGCTAATAATTGTTCGTAATGAAATAAAAATTGTTATATTTTAGCAGCAAATAAAACTAAATTATATTGTTCACCGCAGTAATTGTTGATGATGAAGCTCGCAATATCGCACTTTTATCGTATTACCTAGAAAAGTATTGCCCAAAGATTAAACTTGTTGCCTCTTTTTCCAAAAAGAAAAGAGCAATCGATTATTTATTGTCGAATAAGCCAGATATTTTATTTCTAGATATTGTTCTTGATGAAGGTAGTGGTTTTGATATTTTAGACGAAGTTTCACACGAAGAAATTCAAATTGTGATGTGTACGGCGCATGATGAATTTGCGCTTCGTGCCATACGCTATCAAGTTGTGGAGTATTTGTTAAAACCAATTGAAATTCAAGACTTGATTTCAACAGTTGAGACGATTGAAAAAAAGCTTAGAAGTACTAATGACAAGCAAGTATATGCTTCTGAAATGTTTACACAATTTAATTCTAAAAGAGGAACTCCCCTCATGCATATAGCGTCATCGGATAGATCTTCAATTGAATTTATTTCGGTAGCCGAAATTCTTTGTGTAGAGACACACAAAGGAAAAGACAAAGCAGAGGTAGTGCTTAAAAGTCATGATAAAGACGGCTTTTTACTCTTAAATATGTCCATCCAAGAAATTGAAAAAAAACTACAGG
>JAACDD010000081.1 GCA_009937085.1 Bacteroidota bacterium | reverse complement strand
CTTGCTGGGCAAACCAACATGGAAATTCAGTTTCTATATCGTGATGGATTGGGCAATGAAACCAGTATTGGAAACCGTTTACCCAATCCGTTTACAACGCCAAGTACAACTGTTGTAGCGCAAATTTTTAATCCTTCAAATACCACATGCGTCGCTGAAGAGGTTATTACATTTCAAGTAAACGAAAATCCTGTTTTTGATTTGCCTTCAGATTTGGTTTTTTGTCAAAATTTAGGTGCTGATACCATTTACGTAACCAACCCCAACGAAACATATGATTACGCATGGGAACGTAATGGAACGCCTATTCCATCGCAACCCACACAAGATTTAATTATCACAGAAGGTGGAACCTATACTGTTACCGCAACAAACCCCATTACAGGTTGTACTACGACAAAGGCGGTTATTGTAGATCCGTCTGAAATTGCCTTGTTTGGCGCTGAAGATGTCACTATTTATGACCTAACAGGAAATGGCAGTAACCGCATTGAAATCGATAATAGCACAGCTGCTTTGGGTATTGGCAATTACGAATTTGCACTAAAACTAAATGATGACCCTATCGGCCTTTACCAAGATAGTCCCGTTTTTGAAAATGTCCCTCCAGGAATACATACCTTATATGTAAGAGATAAAAAAGGTTGTGGTATTGAAGATTTGGTGATTTCTGTTATTGGGTATCCATTTTACTTTACCCCAAATGGAGATGGCACAAATGATACATGGCAAATTTTAGGGGTGAATGCAAGCTTCCAGCCGTCGTCATTGATTTATATTTTTGACCGTCACGGGAGACTAATGGCTCAAATTCCTGCTTCTGGACTCGGCTGGAATGGAACCTACAACGGAAATCCTTTACCCGCAGACGATTATTGGTTCCGTGTGAAATTAGAGGATGGTAGAAGTTTTACAGGGCATTTTAGTTTGGTACGATGATGAAGCGAGCAGCAACAACCGTTTTTGGCGAATGGGCGGAATTGGGTAAAGATGAAAAGATGGCGCAGGGGCACGAAAGTGCCGTTAAAAATATGCTTGAAGCCGTTCTGAAAAACCATACGGCGTACCGCTTTATTGATGCCGGTTGCGGTAATGGATGGGTAGTGCGTATGGTAAAGCAATTGAAAGATTGTAGCGCCGCTTTAGGTGTTGATGGCTCAAAAAAAATGGTTGAAAAAGCCCAACGCATTGACCCAGAAGGCACCTACCTCAACGCTGACTTAATGACGTGGATTCCCAACGAAAAGCTTGACGTTGTTCACGCCATGGAAGTCGTTTATTACCTAAATAACCCAGAAGCATTTATCAAAGCTGTTTACGCCAATTGGCTTAATAAAAATGGGCAGCTCGTAATTGGAATCGATTTTTATACAGAAAACACGGTTTCACATTCTTGGCCCGAAGACTGTGGCATCACCGAAATGCGATTGTTTTCTGAAAAAGAATGGGTTTCTTTTTTCAATGCTGCTGGCTTTGAGTCGGTAACGTCCTGGCGTGTTGACCCAAAAGAAGGCTGGGCGGGAACTTTGGTAATTACAGGAACGGTGTAGTGTTTTTATAAGGAGACATCCCTTACTTTTTCATTTAGCCAAAACGCCTATATTAGCATTCAACTCTTAAAATCTTCTTATCATGAAACGATTATATCTAGTACTTTTACTGGTACCCACTCAATTTATTTTAGCGCAAAATTTTAGAGGCTTGGACAAAAGCCCTATGGATAAAGCTGCATACCCTGTAAGTTACCGCGTTACAGAAAAGATCGCCGTTATCACATACAGCAGACCTCAACTAAAAGGTAGAACTTTTGAAGAAGTTGTACCCTTGAACAAGGTTTGGCGCACAGGCGCAAACGAAGCTTCGGAACTAAGACTATTTGCCGATATCCAAATAGAAGATACAACTATCAACGCCGGAACCTATTCTATCTTTACGATTCCAAAAGAAGAAACAATAACCTTTGTTGTTAACGCTGCTGCTAACCTTTGGGGCGCCTATGCGTACGCTAAAGAAAAAGACATTATACGGGTTACTGTTCCACGTGCTACCGCAGAGGAATCCTTAGAAGCTTTTTCTATTGCCTTTTCGAATACCGACGGACAACCAAAAATTCATATGGGCTGGGCAAATGTCCGATTTGAAATTCCTTTTACTGTTTTGTAATCAACAAAGCATCTTTTGACAAAAAAAGAACCCTAACTTATAATAATAAGTTAGGGTTTTCTGTTGGTGGTCCCACCTGGGCTCGAACCAGGGACCAACTGATTATGAGTCAGCTACTCTAACCAACTGAGCTATAG
>JAACDD010000080.1 GCA_009937085.1 Bacteroidota bacterium | reverse complement strand
CACTAAAATGGCATGTTCCTCAGCCCGCCAACGGTGTGCTAACTGCTGACTGTGTACATCGCTTATCCAAGAAACGGTTCCTGTGCGATCATTTTCTGGTGCCAAATAGCCGTCTTCTGATTGCGCCCATTTTAATATAATATAAGGACGCTTTTGGTTTTGAAAGCAATAAAAGCGTTTGTTGAGCGCAATGCACGCATCTTCCATTACACCCACTTCAACATCAATGCCCGCATTTTGCATGGCTTTGATGCCATTACCTGCTACTTTCGGATTGGGATCTTTTGCGCCAACTACTACTTTTTTTATTCCTTTTGCAATAACCAACTCACAACATGGTGGTGTTTTGCCGTGATGCGAACAAGGTTCCATGTTTACATATAATGTAGCACCTTCCAAATCTGAAGCACTGAGTCCTGATAACGCATGAACTTCGGCGTGTGCAGTTCCCGCTTTTTGATGCCACCCTTCTCCAATTATGACCCCTTTGTTTACTACAACAGCACCAACCATTGGGTTGGGGTAGGTGTAACCAAATCCTTTTTGTGCCAATTGAAGGCAGCGTTCCATGTATATGTGATGATTGCGATGCAACGGAATGCGTATTTTAGCAAAAATATCAAATATCTCCATGATAACGCAGTGTAATATCGAACACCATTTAGATTTCGTTTGGATGACTAAATTATTGATGTGAAATTAGCTGAACTCCGCCATATTTTTGAGCAAGAACTTCGTTTGATTTACGGTATTGACGAAGTGCGGCAACACTTTGCTCTTTTGAGTGAAACCTATTTTGGTTATTCACCCGCAGAAGTAATTTTGAACCTTCAGAAGCCCGTTTCCGTTTCAGATGAACTACGCTTTAAGAACGATTTAGCCCAACTTAAAAAAAATGTACCCATACAATATATAGTAGGCAAAGTAGCTTTTGCCGGGCTTCAACTACATGTAAACCCTTCCGTACTGATTCCACGTCCTGAAACCGAAGAATTAGTGCATTGGATGTTGACCGCTATCGCTACTACAAAATCCATTCAAGTTCTTGACATAGGAACAGGAAGCGGTTGCATTGCTTTGGCATTAAAAAAAGCCCGTCCAAATTGGCGTATTTCCGCTTGGGACATTGATACCGATGCACTGCGTGTTGCACAACAGAATGCAAAAGATAATGCGCTAACTATCGATTTTCACGGCCTAGATGTATTATCTGGAAATCTACCTGAAAAAAAATGGGATATTATTGTTTCAAACCCACCTTATGTGCCTGCTGCGTTAAAAAAAACAACCCAACCACACGTCTTGGCACACGAACCACAGCATGCTATTTTTGTTCCCGATAAAACACCACTTTACTTTTATGAACAGATTACTGAATATGCAATACAACAACTTAAATTGTCTGGAAATTTATTTTTTGAAGGGCATGCCCCGCTTATGGAGTCTGTAAAAATACTTTTACAACAAGCAGGTTTTTCCGATATTGTACTTCGAAACGACTTTAGAACAAACCCACGATTTATTCGCGCAACAAAACAATGACAGTAGCTGAAAAAATTAGCACGCTCCGAAAAGAACTTCACGAGCACAACACACGATATTACCTAGAGGACGCTCCTGTCATTTCAGATCAAGTCTTTGATGAAAAGCTGGCTGCGTTAAAGACGTTGGAAGATGCACATCCAGCATTTTTTGACCCGAACTCACCAACCCAACGTGTAGGGGGTGCGATTACCAAAAACTTTAATACCGTGATGCACGAGCATCGCATGTATTCTTTAGATAATTCTTACAACAAACAGGACTTATTGGATTGGGAAGCTCGCATGTGTAAAATTCTTGGTGTAACAGCGTTGGACTACACCTGTGAGTTAAAGTATGACGGCGCTTCTATAAGTTTGACTTACGTGAATGGTAAACTTTCACAAGCCGTTACGCGTGGCGATGGTTTTCAGGGTGATGAAGTTACCAATAACATAAAAACCATAAACACGGTTCCCTTGCAAATTTCGTCAAATGATGTGCCTGAAACCTTTACAATAAGAGGTGAGATTATATTGCCTTTGGAGGGGTTTAAAGCCATGAATGCTGCGCGAATTCGAGCCGGTGAGGAGCCTTACATGAATCCTAGAAATACGGCTTCGGGAAGTTTAAAACTTCAAGACAGCAACTTGGTTGCAGCACGTCCGTTAGATTGTTTTTTATATCAGATTGTTGCCGATCGTTCGCTGTTCAAAACACAATTAGAGTCGTTAAAAACAGCAACTCGATGGGGGTTTTATGTGCCAAAGCATTATACGCACGCCGCCAATATGGATGCGGTTTTATTGTATTTAAATGAATGGGAAGAAAAGCGCTCTACGTTACCCTATGAAATAGACGGGGTTGTGATAAAAGTAAACAACTTAGCGTTTCAAGAAGAATTAGGATATACAGCGAAGTCGCCACGTTGGGCAATGGCATATAAATTTAAAGCGGAGGCGGTTGAAACACAACTTCAAGATGTCGTGTATCAAGTAGGAAGAACAGGCGCCATAACGCCTGTTGCGCAACTTACACCTGTCTTATTAGGGGGAACTATTGTAAAACGTGCTTCGCTACACAATGCCGATTTTATCGCAGACCTGGATTTGCACCATCACGACACTGTATCTGTTGAAAAAGGAGGAGAAATCATTCCAAAAATAACTGCAATTAACACAAGCAAAAGACAGCCAAACAGCGTGGCTGTTCGGTACATCACAAATTGCCCAGAGTGTAACACAGCATTGGAACGCAATCCAGATGAAGCACAGCATTATTGTCCAAATAGCAATGGGTGTTTGCCACAGCGTGTGGGTCGCGTGGCGCATTTTATATCTAGAAAAGCTATGGATATTGACGGTCTTGGCGCAGAGACAATTCAGTTGATGATGCAAAATAATCTGATAAATTCATATGCTGATTTGTACACGATCTCCGAGATTGATTTAGTTCCACTTGAACGACTCGCTGAAAAATCGGCTCAAAATATTATCAAAGCAATTGCCGCTTCAATAGAAGCGCCTTTTTCAAGGGTGCTGTTTGCGTTAGGTATTCGCTATGTTGGGCAAACGGTTGCCAAAAAATTGGCACAGCATTTTGGTTCTATTGATGCGCTATCAACCGCCACAGCAGATGAATTGGAGGCTGTAGATGAAATTGGAACTCGGATTGCGGAAAGTGTGATCGCGTTTTTTGCTTCAACTGAAAACCACCAAATTATAGCGCAACTACGCGCGGCAAGTGTGCAACTGGAGCAACAGGCAGAAGAAGGTCCTGTTTCTAACGCCTTAGCCGACTTGCGTTTTGTGGTTTCTGGTGTGTTTACGGCCTTTTCTAGAGATGAACTCAAAATGCTTATTGAGCAGCACGGCGGTAAAATAGTTTCTTCTATATCTTCGAAAACATCCTATGTGGTAGCAGGCGACAATATGGGACCAGCTAAAAAGAATAAGGCTGAATCATTAGGAGTCCCTATTATATCAGCGCAAGAGTTGCAACGAATGCTAATTCCTTAAATTGTTGTATTTGCAACAAAGCGTTAGTTTTTTATCATAATAATTCAACTTCGGATACTTACGTCCTTTTAAAATGCTATTTTTGCACTTCTATGAAACTCTTTGCTAAACGCGCTGTTTCACAACAGCTTCACGCACTCAAAAATCGCACGGCTTTTAAGCCGAAAGCGACGCGTCGTTTGGTTTTTATTCACGAAACAGATTTGGATATTACGGAGGCACAATTTGAGGATATGTGTTGTGTTTTTTCACCCGAATTTGATACTATTGAATACATACATTATAATGCGAATAAAAAAATGTTAGAAGGGGTACCAAAGCCACATTTGCATCCGCAAAGTTTAGATTGGCGTGGGCGTGTTACTGCCGATGACTTGGTATTTGTTTTGGAGCAACAGTACGATTTGGTTGTTCATTTTGTGCACAATATTACATTGCCTTTGGTATCGTTTTCGGCACAGCTAAAGGCTTCTTTTCGCATTGGCCCTTCTTCTTTAGATACCCGATTAAATGACTTGGTGCTTCCCTCAACAGCTGATTTCGGTACATTTTTGTCGGACTTAAAACAATATTTTAATAAAATTCAATCTAATGAGCGTACTTAAAGGTGCATCAACTGGCGTTGCGGTAATTACACCCTTTACAAAAGAGGGAGCCGTAGATTTTGACGCGCTAAAGCGCATTATTCATTTCTTGATTGATCAAGGCATTGATTTTCTTGTTGCATTGGGAACTACAGGTGAGTCTGTTACGCTAACCAATGAGGAACAGCAGGCTATTTTTGCTGTTTTTGTTCAAGAAGTAAACGGACGTGTTCCTTTGGTAATGGGTCTTGGCGGAAATAATACGGCTGCTCTCGTAGAAGAATTTCAGCAAATTGAAACCACAGGATTTGACGCTATTTTATCGGTTACTCCGTACTATAACCGTCCGTCTCAAGAAGGACTTTACCGTCATTATATGGCATTAGATGCTGTTACCCCACTTCCACTGATTATGTATAATGTCCCCGGTAGAACTGGAGTTAATATGACTGCTGAAACCACAATTCGATTGGCAAATGACGCGCAACACATTGTGGCTGTCAAAGACGCAAGTGGAGATTTACAGCAAGGAAAAGAAATTATTTCCAAAGCGCCAGAAGAGTTTTTGGTACTTTCTGGTGATGATGAAACCGCTATTCCGCTTACGCTGATGGGAGGTGCAGGCGTAATTTCTGTAGCTGCAGGTGGGTTTCCAAAAACATTTTCAGCCGGAATTCAAGCCGCAATTGATAAAAATACTGCTAAGGCAAATCAAATTACAGCAGAACTCTTGCCCGCTATTGACTTGCTATTTATGGAAGGAAATCCTGCCGGTATCAAAGCCGTATCTGCCCTCAAACAGTTGTCCACTGATGCTGTTCGTTTGCCTTTGGTTAAGGCTTCTGAAGGCTTGACGGATGCGCTACGCCCTTTTGTGGCGCAGTTAGATTAAACACCATTCCCATTCGTACACCTAAAGTATTGTGACCCGAATTTGGGAATTTTAGGTTTGCGTTAGACTCATGTCGTATAACGACCAAATTACTAAGCCACATACGGCTGCTTAATTTAAACTTGATACCTAACCCAATATTGTCTGAAAAAGCAAGGCCTTTGGCAAGACGTTCTGTCTGTTGTGATGTCCACATGGGGCCAATTGCGGCATAGCCAAAGAGTTGCGTTTTTGGATTTAAAAAATGTGTTACTTCCATAGCCGCATGAAAGACCACTTGATGTATGGATTTTTCCGCTAACATTTGTTGCTGAAAATCATCTGGGAAGTCCTTGAAAAATTCAGTTGTCGTAAACCATTTGTTTATGAGTTGATGCTGTGCAAGGTAGTAACCTCCTTCAGCCAAAAAATGAATGTCAAATTTTTTATATCGAATGCTTTTTAATTCCAACTGTACCAATACATATGCTTGTTCAAAATCATAATCAAGCAAGTGAAAAGGCGCGGTTTGCTGTGTGCCATATCCAAAATGTACGCCCCAATACATTGGTGTTTTTGTTTCTTGAGCCGATGCAGCATGGAAAATAAAGCTCAAAAAAAGGAATAAATAGATGCGCATGGAAGTTGTAAGTATGTGGTTGGTTTTAGTTAAGTTTGTGGTTATGAAAGTACCAAATTATTTAGTCATTCTAGCAGTCGTGTTGTTTGTTGGATGTAGCGATTTTCAAAAAGCCATAAAAAGCGAAGATGTTAAGTTGAAAAACGACCTTGCACTTGAGTTATACGAGCAAGGGAAATATCGAAAATCTGCACAGTTATTTGTTCAGCTCAAAGAAGTTTACAGAGGAAAACCTCAGGCGGAACGGATTGTTTTTTTCTATGCGAATTCGTTATTGAACACCAATAATTATATTCTTGCAGCATATGAATTTGAAACTTTTGTAAAGGCATATCCAAAAAGCCAAAAAGCAGATGAGGCGTATTTTTTGATGGCATTCGCACATTATAAAACCTCGCCTAGTTTTAGTCTAGATCAAACCGATACATTCGAGGCACTTGATAAAATTCAGGAATTTATCAATCGCTATCCCGATAGTGAACGTATGGCCGAAGCCAATGATATGGCTACAGAATTAAGAGAGAAAACAGAGAAAAAGGGGTTTGAGATTGCAAAACAATACAATACTATTAGAGATTACAAAGCGTCTTTAAAGGCACTTGACAATTTTATTGCTGATAATCCAGGAACAAATTATAGAGAAGCTGCACTGTTTGTTCAATTCTCTGCCGCTACTACATTAGCGGTGAATAGTGTTGTTTATAAGAAGGAAAACCGCCTTGAAGACGCGAAATCAAAATTTCAAAACTTCAAGCGTTTGTATCCCAATTCTGAACATATGGAAGCTGCTGTAAAAATGATGGAAGATATTGAGGAAGAAATCCTTACTTTTGCATCCAATTAATTTCAACTCATGGATTTAAAACGCACACAAGCCGCAGAAACAACAAAAACGTATAACCGCAACGCGTTAGACGTGAACACAGATAATATCTACGAAGCCATTTCTATTTTGGCTAAACGTGCTGTCCAAATTAATGAAGACATTAAAATCGAGTTGTCTGAAAAGCTTGAAGAATTTGCAACGCCAACAGAAAATCTAGAAGAGATTTTTGAGAACAAGGAGCAAATAGAAGTTTCGAAATTCTACGAAAAACTTCCAAAGCCGCACGCAATTGCTATTGAACAGTGGTTGCAAGAAAAAGTTTACTACCGTCACACCGATTCCGACTCAGAAGCATAGCCATGTCGGTTTTGCATGACAAGCAGATTCTATTAGGAATTTCGGGAAGCATTGCAGCGTACAAAACGCCAAATCTTGTCCGATTACTTGTCAAAGCTGGGGCTGCCGTTCAGGTAGTCATGACCAATGCAGCCAAAACTTTTGTTACTCCGCTTACACTTTCAACAGTTTCTAATCATGAAGTTTTAAGTTCTTTTGTTAATGAAGAGAACGAAAATGCTGTTTGGAATAATCACGTTGATTTAGGACTTTGGGCAGATGCCATGATTTTTGCTCCAGTATCTGCAAATACACTTTCTAAAATGGCGCAAGCCACATCAGACAATTTGCTTATTGCCACCTATTTGTCTGCAAAATGCCCCGTTTTTTTTGCACCCGCAATGGACTTAGATATGCATAAGCACCCTGCAAATAAAACCAATATTGACACACTTGTTTCCAACGGGAATATCTTAATTCCTGCAACTTCAGGCGCACTTGCAAGTGGTCTGGAAGGGGAGGGCAGAATGGAAGAACCTGAGCAAATTGTTGCTGCGTTGGAGGCGTATTTTTTGGAAAAATCTCCTTTGTCTGGAAAAAAAATAGTGATTACTGCTGGTCCTACATACGAACCTATAGACCCCGTACGTTTTATTGGAAACCACTCTTCGGGAAAAATGGGATATGCTTTGGCCAACTGTGCAGCACAACAGGGAGCAGCTGTTACACTTATCAGCGGACCAACTGCTGGAAATACGGCGCATCCAGCTGTTCATGTTTTGTCAGTTAATACCGCTGACGAAATGCTAGATGCTTGCCTAAACAATTACGATACAGCAGACGCTGTGATTATGTCTGCAGCAGTTGCTGATTTTAAACCTAAGAACGAAATCAATCAAAAAATTAAAAAACAAGATGGCTTTGATGCTATTTCTTTAACCCCAACAACAGATATTCTTGCGCAATTAGGTGAAACTAAAAAACATCAAGTTTTAATTGGATTTGCGCTAGAATCGGAGCATGCAGTGGCGAATGCACAACAGAAACTTGCTCGCAAAAACCTTGATGCTATTGTAGTTAATTCTATTGCAGATGATGGCGCGGGATTTGGACACGACACAAATAAAATTTCCTTTTTACAACGGGATAAAGATGCTGTTCATTATCCATTAAAATCCAAAAACGATGTTGCCAAAGATGTTTTGGCTCACCTTAAAAACATTTTCGATGCGCAGTAAAATTTTACTACTAATTTTAGGTTTTCACGCCATGGTTTGGGCACAGCCTGTTCGAGTGGATTTGACCGTGAATACAGAACTTGTCAATCAAACGAATATTGCTCCTATCAAAACACTTGAAAAATCACTTCGTGATTTTTTGAACAACACCAAATGGACATCTGATAATGGAAGTGAACAGTCCGAAGTTTCCATCGCTATGTTGCTTACAATTTCTAACGTAAACAACAATTCGTATGCAGGAACTTTACAAGTACAATCAGGGCGGTTGGTTTTTAACAGCAGCTATTCTTCTCCACTGGTAACTTTTTTAGACGATAACTTCAGCTTTTCATATCAAGAGTTCCAACCCTTTTATTTTGACGTTAACCGCTATAATAATAACCTTATTTCGGTGTTTTCCTATTATATTTATTTGGCAATTGCTATGGAGCTAGATAGCTTTTCACCACTTGGAGGAACAGCTTTTTTTGAACGTGCCCGAACCATTGCAAATGCTGCGCAAGCAAGCAATGCACAAGGTTGGGCGGTTTCCCAAAACCGCAACGGTCGCTACGAACTCATAGACCAAATCATTTCTCCTGCATTTAACGATTTTAGAAATGTTATTTACCACTATCATAGAAACGGACTAGACCGTATGGCTTCAACTCCTGAAGAAGCGAAAACACGTTTAAAAGATGAGTTGCTAAGTTTGCAAAACCTTATGCGGAGACAGCCAAATTCGTATTTGATGCGTACTTTTTTTGACGCAAAAGGGGAGGAGATAGGTTTGTTATTTAGTGATGGTCCTGAAGTGGAAACCGAAGAATTAGTGCGCTTTTTAAACCGATATGCACCAAATAATTCCCAGTTTTGGTCGCTAATTGCTCGTTGATAACTTCATGTTTTCAAATGGCGCAAAACGCACTATATTTGAAATAACGACATACTTTAATCTGTGCTTGCTTCATTATCCATAAAAAACTTTTCTTTAATTGAAGACCTTGAGGTTTCTTTCTCTTCGGGCTTGTCAATTTTAACTGGAGAAACGGGTTCTGGAAAATCTATTCTTTTAGAGGCATTGTCTCTTATTTTGGGTCAGCGCGCAGACTTGTCAACCATACGTTCGGGTGCTAATAAATGTATAGTTGAAGCTACCTTTGAGATCGGGAATCATAATGTACACAGCTTGTTTGAAGCTTTAGACTTGGACCACGAGCCAATTACTATTGTACGCCGTGAATTGAGTGCTAGCGGTAAATCTAGAGCTTTTGTAAACGACACTCCAGTAACTTTAGATGCATTAAAATCGCTTCGAACGGCTTTGGTGGATATGCATACACAACGCCAAACCATTCAGCTTACCGATCCTGCTTTTTACCTAAAGCTTATAGATGCGTTCACTAATGACGACAGCTTGTTATTGACGTATAAAAATGAATATGCCCATTGGAAAAAATGCTCCAATGCGCTTTCCCAACTTAGACAACGTCAGCAACAATCTAGCGAAGCTTTAGACTACCATAAGTTTTTACTGCAAGAATTGGAGCAAGTCTCCTTATCGCCAAAATGTATCGAAACGCTTGAGGAAGAAGCTTCAGTTTTAAGAAATGCCACAGCTTTACGCGCAACACTGGCTGAGGCGGTTGCCGTAGGCACACAAGAAAATATAGGTGCCCAAGATCAACTAAATACGCTTGCACAGCTATTGGCTAAAATTTCTTCCCTAGGTGAAGCCTATGCGTCGTTGCAAGAACGAATATTAAGTATTGGCATTGAGTTTTCCGATGTTCTGCAAGAAGCGCAACAATTGGGCGAATCTATTTCAGATGACCCGGCACGTCTTCAAGAAGTTGAAGATAACCTAAGTACATTGCATCAGTTATGCCAAAAGCACAAGGTTCAAAATGCGGAGGGCTTGATTGAAAAACGAGATGAATTACAACAGTTATGCAGCGATGTTGAGCAGTTAGATGATCAAATTTCAGCATGTGTAGCGGAAGTAGCAACAGCAACAAAAAAGCTCCACGACACAGCGCAAAAGCTTCGTTTGCAGCGCGAAAACGCATGCCAGCCGTTGACTAATGCTTTGGTGTCGCGTACGCGAGATTTAGGTATGCAACACGTGCGTTTTGCAATGAATATGAATCCATTGCCTGCGCCAAGTCCAGATGGAACAGAGGAAGCTGAATTGCTGTTTTCTGCCAATAAGGGAATCGACTTTGCTCCAATGGGTAAGGTGGCGTCTGGTGGAGAATTATCACGAATTATGTTGGTGATTAAATCTATCATGGCAGAAAAAACACAGCTTCCTACGTTGATTTTGGATGAAATAGACACAGGTGTTTCGGGAGAAATGGCAAATGCTATGGGCAAACGGATGTATGAAATGAGCCGTCATATGCAAGTGATTTCGATCACACATTTACCTCAAATAGCAGCCTTGGCAGATGCACACTATAAAGTATATAAAGATGTGGTTGGCGAAACAACCCAAACTTTTTTGATTCCATTGGATGAAGATGCCAGAATTGAAGAACTGGCAGAAATGCTTGGAGGAAAAGATATCAAAGAGTCAGCTTTGCGGCATGCGCAAGAGTTGCGAAACGTTTAATTTTAATTTATAAAGATGAGTTACGGATTACTAAAAGGGAAAAGAGGGATTATTTTTGGTGCATTGGATGAAAATTCCATTGCTTGGAAAACAGCCGAGCGTGTTCATGAAGAAGGCGGTTCATTTGTGTTGACCAACGCCCCCATTGCCATGCGCATGGGAACCATCAATCAACTAGCCGAAAAAACAGGCGCTACCGTTATCCCTGCTGACGCGACCTCAATAGAAGATTTAGAGAAATTGGTTTCAGAATCTGTAGAAGTGTTAGGAGGAAAGATCGATTTTGTTCTCCACTCCATTGGGATGTCAGTTAATGTTAGAAAAGGACGTTCGTATACCGATCAGAAATACGATTGGACAGCAAAAGGCTGGGACGTTTCTGCAGGATCGTTTCATAAAGTGATGCAAGTGCTGTATAAACAAGATGCCATGAACGAATGGGGTAGTATAGTTGCCTTGTCTTATATGGCTGCGCAACGTGTTTTTCCAGACTATAACGACATGGCAGACAACAAAGCCTTTTTGGAGTCTATCGCGCGTAGTTTTGGCTATTTCTTTGGTAGAGATAAAAACGTTCGTGTAAATACCATTTCGCAATCTCCAACGCCAACTACGGCAGGTAAAGGAGTAAAAGGATTTGATGGATTTATTTCATATGCCGAAAAAATGTCACCCCTTGGAAATGCTTCGGCACTTGACTGCGCCAACTATACGGTTTCCCTATTTTCAGATTTAACCCAAAAAGTTACGTTGCAGAATTTATTCCACGATGGTGGATTTTCCAACATGGGCGTTAGCGATGCAGTCATGCAAGCTTTTGAAGATCAACAAAACGCATAAGTATGTCAGTACGGCAGCGAATCTCCAAAAGACGTTTTTTAGGCTCTAAACAAGGGCTGTTATTTTTGGTGTTTGCTGCCGTTATTTGGACATTAAGTGCACTTTCAGAAACCTATACTACTACCGTTCCCGTTCAACTGAAATTTATATCGGACGCTGAAAATCTTGTGCTTAGTACTTCAAAAATGGAAGTGCCTGCTCGTGTCTCAAGCTCAGGTTTTTCGGTTTTGTACAGAAGGATTTTTCCTAGGGAAATTAAATTATCTGTTCGGAATCTACCAATAAAAAATATTGAAAACCCTGTTTTGAGCACCGATTTTCTATTTGGTGCATACATGCAAAACTATGCAAGCTCAAATCAAATTTTAGGCTTTGTCCCAAACAGTATTTCATTGCCCTTATCGCCAGCTATTCAAAAGTCTTTTGTACCTACATTGGCAACATTTCCTGAATTTGAATCAGGATTTCATCTTATATCACCACTTAAATTCAGCATGGATAGCATTTCAGCATTTGGAAGCAAACCCGTTTTGGAACAATTGCAACAGGCGGTTTTCACATTGCCTAGTGAAAGCCCGTTACGGACAAACTTTTCTCTTGAGGCAACACTAGTTGATTCCATAGCTCAATTGGCACATTGGAGTACAACAACCATACAAGTTAGCGGAAGTGTAGACAGGTACTCGGATGTTTCTTTTATGTTACCCGTAACACTTGTAGACACGCCTGAAGACCTCAATATAACGCTTGCTCCAAAACAGGTAGAAATTAAGTTTGCCGCGCCACTGTCGCTCTTGCCAGTTTTAGATGCTTCGAGCCTTAGTGCCGTTGCGGTGTTTGACAACTCCACTTCGGGTCAACTTCTTGTTACCATAACGGGACTACCAGACGCGGCTAAGCAACTTTCCGTATCGCCATCAAATGTTTCTTATTTTATTGTCGAATGAAACATTATGCGATTACAGGCGGTATTGGAAGTGGTAAATCCACGGTTCTTAAGCGATTTAAAGAATTAGGTATCCCCACTTTTTCTGCCGACGATTCTGCCAAATATGCCATGGAAAATAATCCTGAAGTCAAGCAAAATATTATCGCGCTGTTTGGTGATAAGGCGTATACTAACGGTGCATTAAATCGAGAATTACTTGCTGAACAGGTTTTTCATAACAAGTCTAAATTGGAAGCATTAAACGCTGTTGTGCACCCTGCTGCCAGAGTAGCCTATGAACAATGGCGAGATGCGCAAGACGCACCTTATACCATGTATGAGGTTTCTATTCTTTTTGAATTACATGCTCAAGACCGATTTGACGGTGTTCTTTTGGTCGTTACAGCTGAAGAGGAACGCATCAAACGTGTGCAAATTCGCGATAAGGTAACTGAAGATAACGTACGTGCACGCATAAAAAACCAATGGCCTGATGAACAAAAATTGCCACTCGCCGATTTTGTAATTGAAAATACAGACCTTAGCAATACAGAAGTACTAGTGAATGCGTTGCATCAGCAATTGTTAGAAGAGTCAAAGCAATGAAAAAAAATCTTTTTGCGGTATTGGTTGCCTTTATGGGGTTTTCTCTTTTGGGGATTATCATTGTACAAACATTTTGGATTCAAACGAACCTTAACAACAGTGACCGTCAGTTTTCATTGAGTGTTAACAATGCTTTGGCTTCGGTTTCGGAGCAAATCAAAGAGCGTGAGTTGCGTGATTATATTGTGGCTACCCAGAAATTGATGGATAGTATTGGTTCGCCAAAAGAATCTCAGCTTACAGAAGTGTTTCAATACATCGATCGCACTTCGGAAGAAAATAAAACGCTATTGGTTTCACGGGGTATTATTGAAGACACCTATGGCATTTTCCCCAACTTATATGATCCAGCTACATCTGACTCAACACCGATTTTAGATTACCGTAGTATTCAGGCAACTACCGTTTTGGAAGAAGATGTTGATGGGACACTTAATAAAATGTCATCTGCGGAGCGTATGCAGCGCATTGAGCGTTTGTCTTCTATGGACAAGGCAAAATATGAGAGTATTTTTATGGATATTGCTTCAAATAAGCCCATTGAAAAGCGAGTCAGTACTTTTGAGTTAGAGCTTTTATTGGGGCAAGAACTTTTGCTTCGCGATATTGATGCAAGCTTTGAATTCCGGGTTTTTGAAGGAAACCGTATGTCTGGCTTAGGGACAGAATTATTTCTTCAAAATATCAATAAAACAAGCTATAACACCCCTCTTTTTGTCGATGTAAACGGAGAAAGTAAGTATGAGTTGCGACTTATTTTTCCAGGGAAAAGTTCTTTTTTACGGTCGTCTGTAATGAGTTCAATAGCCCTTTCAGTTTTATTTACACTAATTATCATAGGCGTTTTTACGGTTACCTTGTTACAAGCATTTAAGCAAAAAAAGATATCAGATATTAAATCGGACTTCATTAATAATATGACACATGAGTTTAAAACGCCAATTGCAACAATACAATTAGCGCTGGACGCATTAGGAACTCCTGCAATCGCAAAAAAACCAGATAAGGTTACGCAATATATCGGTCTTATTCGCGATGAAAGTCGGCGCATGAACACTCAAGTAGAAAACGTCTTGCAAATTTCTAGGTTAGACAGACAAGAACTTGAGCTTACCACAGCTGAAATTGACCCGCTTTCTCCAATTAAAACTGCAATTGAGCATGTTCGTTTACTAATTGATCAAAACGATGGAATTCTTCGCACATCTTTTGATCCAATGAAAGTAAAACTTACCATGTCCGAATCGCATATGACAAACGTTTGGGTCAACTTGCTTGAAAATGCCATCAAATACTCCACAGAACAAGTAGAAATTGATGTTTCTACTACCATTTCTGAAGACGCTTTTACCGTTGAAATTCAAGATAAAGGTATTGGGATGAGTGGTAACGTTAAGCGTAAAGTTTTTGATCGATTCTACAGAGAAGAATCTGGGAATATACACACCGTAAAAGGGCATGGATTAGGATTGTCTTATGTAAAGCGTATTGTTGAATTACACAATGGCACGATTTCTGTTCAAAGCCAACTCAAAAAAGGGAGTACCTTCACGGTACAATTCCCACTTAAACACACATTATGATAACCTCAAAGAAGAAAGTTTTACTAGTTGAAGATGATCAAAATTTTGGTTCTATACTTCGTGATTATTTAGAGCTCAACGACTATGACGTTGTTTTAGCTCGCAACGGTGTAGAGGGCATTGAAAAGTTCAGCAAAGGCACATTTGATATTTGTTTATTAGATGTAATGATGCCCTACAAAGATGGGTTTACATTAGCCAAAGAAATTCGAAGAGTAAATAGCATCGTCCCCATTATTTTTTTAACGGCCAAATCGATGAAGGATGACGTGGTAAAAGGATATAATTTGGGTGCGGATGATTATCTAACCAAACCATTTGACTCTGATGTATTGCTGTTAAAAATGAAGGCTTTGTTTTATCGTATGGAGCAAAATGTGATAAATCTTGACAAAGCAGAACACCTTTTTACGATTGGTAAATTTAAATTTAACGCCAAATTACGAGAGCTTTCATGCGATACAGCACCGCCTGTAAAGTTATCGCCCAAAGAAGGATCATTACTGCAATTATTGGCCTTACACTTGAACGATTTAATGCCTAGAGAATTAGCATTAAAGAAAATATGGAAAGATGACACATATTTTACTTCTCGTTCTATGGACGTGTATATTGCCAAGTTGCGTAAGCACCTTAAAGCTGACCCGTCAATTGTGATAAGTAATATTCACGGCGAAGGTTTCCGAATGACAGCTTCCTAGGTTGCTCGTGGGTGAAACTGTGTAATAGCTTCTTTTAAATGCCGCTGACTCATGTGGATGTACCGTTCAGTAGTGGTGATGCTTGCGTGCCCCATCATGTGTTGTACCAGCTGAATATCCGCACCATTTTCTACCAAATGTGTAGCAAACGAATGGCGTAGTGTGTGGGGACTAACTTTCTTGTTTATGTTGGCACACACTGCCGCTTTTTTGACGATTGTAAACACCATATTACGCGTAAGTTCTTTTCCTCTGTTATTCAAGAACAACCTATCTTCAAACCCCTTTATGGGTATTTGTTCGTTTTGTTTGTGTTCTTCAATAAGCTTTGAGGTGCTTTCAGCTACAGGTACCCATCGCAGTTTATCGCCTTTTCCACGAATACGAATCAAGCCTTTTTCAAAAAACAAATCGGATTTATTGAGTTGCGTGAGTTCGCTTACACGAAGACCGCAACTGTACAGTAGTTCTAACATGCAGCGGTTACGGAATGCATGTTTACTTCCGCTATTAATTCCAGCAATAAGCGCATCCACTTCACTTGTTGATAACGTATCTGGGAAGGTTTTTCGAATTTTTGGAAGTTCTAAAAGTTGAGTAGGATTGTCATCTCTATATCCTTCTAGTTGCATATATTCAAAAAATCCCTTAACCCCCGACACAATTCTAGACTGCGTTGGAGGTTGCACTTCCTTAGAAAGTTCAAATACAAAGTCTTTGAGCGTGTCTGCTTTTAACGAAATTGGCGTAATTTTCGATGATAACTTCTCGCAATAGCGTACCAATCTGTTTACATCGAACTGGTAACTTTCAATGGTATTTTCCGACAAGCCTTGCTCTAAGCGGAGGTGAAAAGAGTAATCTTCTATGGCTTTTTTCCATTGCATACCCAAAAATACATATTGATTCCCAAGAGTTTCTTAGTTTTGAACAAATTTTACTATGGAACTTACCATCATTAACGGACCGAATCTAAATTTATTGGGAAAACGCGAACCCGAAATTTACGGTTCACAAGGCTTTGAGGCCTACTTGGATACGCTCAAAAAGCAATTTCCGGCGTGTACGTTTCACTATGTACAATCAAATATTGAAGGAGAGCTGATAGACGCACTTCATAAGTTCGGGTTTTCTGGCGATGGGATTATTTTAAATGCAGGCGCTTACACGCATACCTCTGTTGGGCTTGGTGATGCCATTAAAGCTATTGAGACTCCTGTAATAGAAGTACATATTTCAAACACTTTTGCTCGTGAAGATTTTCGCCACACCTCATATCTTACACCCCATGCCAAAGGGCTTATTTTAGGTTTTGGACTTAAAAGTTATGCGCTTGCTGTACAGTTTTTTTCAGATGAAAGTTAAGCGATAACCACTTAAATTGGTCTATGTTGATTGCCTCGTGTAAGTGTTCTATGGATAAACCAATCCACAAGTTTATCAGGCAGATAAAATGCAAGTAACTTGAATAGTAACTTCCTCTTGTGTACGATGTAGCGTGTTTTTGGATTTCTTTTCGTTAAGCATTTTAAAACAAGATTGGATATACGCGAAACAGGCAATGCTGATGTTTCCGCTTTTTCAATCATCATATCTGCTTTTTGTAACACATCATTATAGTCTGTATGGGTATACTTATCCATACTGTTGAGATTTTTTTGCCAAATATCTGTTTTGATAGGACCTGGCTCAATAGCAATAACTTTAATGCCATAGCGTCGCAATTCTCTGCGATAAACATCTGTCATGCTTTCTAATGCGTGTTTTGAAATAGAATATGCACCATTAAATGGCGAATTAAATAACCCTGAAATAGAACTTATATTGATTATTCTTCCAGGTGTTTTTTTGAAGTTGGGCGCAGCGCCTAGAAGCGGTAAAAACAGGTTAGTAATCCGTCGAACGGCTTTGAGATTAATATCAAGTTGGCGTTCAAAGTCTTCTTCTGGCATATGTTGCAGTGGGCCTGGAACGGCAATTCCAGCATTGTTAATAAGCGCATGCAGGGCATCACAAGTTTCAAAAACAACTTTTGTGGCTTTGGTAACAGCATTTTGATCTTGCACATCAAATAACAGGGGAGTAAATCGCTCCGGATAGGTTTCGGATAGTTTCTTCGCATCTGTCTCTTTACGAACGCTGCCAAAAATGTGGTAGCCTTTTTTGTGTAGTAAGCGAAGAGCATCGCGTCCAATACCTGTTGATACTCCAGTAATTACGATATATTTTACCATTTTGATGGCTTTGATTTATGTTGCAAAATAGCGATTAGGCATCAATAATTTGCTTTACATGATACTCCATGTGCTCTAAATAGTCATTTATTAGAAAAAGCAGATTCGTTGTTTCTTGGCTAGGCAGCTTTGCTTGAATCTGCAAGGTTTTTTCGGTTTGTTTCTTTATTACGTGTATGATTTGCTTATTTAGACTCACCCATAGCAGGGTAAGGTCTTTTGGTTCGGCACGTTGGTAGTCATTCTCAAGAACCAATTCGTCTTGTTCATAATCAATAACCTGATAGGGTTTTGATTTGATGTGAATTTCGGTAAATCGGCTTAAGTTGTAGCGTGCAGAGTCAATCAAATGCCCTAAAATTTCCTTCTTGGACCATTGTGTAGGTTTTGGTTTTGCTGCCAATTTTTGTCTGTGGGTTGTTTTTAAATAGGCTTCTCCAATAGCTACAAGTTGACTCAGTTGAGAGATTGTACTATTCATAATTGTAAGTTTTGAGGTTAACTAACACTAAAGATACAAAAAATAAAAAAGCAGCCTTATGGCTGCTTTTCAAAAATCAGTAAGATGTAATCTTATAAATGGATGACCTCGTCATATGCGTCTGCAACGGCTTCCATCATGGCTTCACTCATGGTAGGGTGCGGGTGAACCGCTTTAAGCACTTCGTGTCCAGTTGTTTCCAATTTACGACCTAAAACCGCTTCTGCAATCATGTCAGTAACTCCTGCTCCAATCATATGACAGCCAAGCCATTCGCCGTATTTGGCATCAAAAATAACTTTAATAAATCCGTCTGTAGTACTGCTAGCTTGTGCTTTTCCAGAAGCAGAAAACGGAAATTTACCTACTTTAATTTCATAGCCTTGTTCTTTGGCTTGTACTTCGGTTAGTCCGACGGATGCAATTTCTGGGCTACTGTATGTACATCCAGGAATATTGCCGTAATCTAAAGGTTCAACGTGCTGTCCAGCAATTTTTTCGACACATAAAATTCCTTCAGCAGATGCCACGTGTGCCAAGGCCTGTCCTGCTGT
The DNA here is from genome assembly GCA_009937085.1 of Bacteroidota bacterium. Classification (GTDB taxonomy): domain Bacteria; phylum Bacteroidota; class Bacteroidia; order Flavobacteriales; family Flavobacteriaceae; genus UBA7446. The sequence goes on along the minus strand of JAACDD010000080.1, from coordinate 2,393 downwards.
AACATCTCCAATGGCGTAATAACCCGGGATATTGGTTTGGTAAAAATCGTTGACCAAAATTTTATCACGATCTGTAGCAATACCTACTTCTTCAAGTCCGATATTCTCGGTGTTGGTTTTGATACCCACAGCAGAAAGCACTACATCGGCATTTATTTCTTCTTCACCTTTTTTTGTTTTCACCGTAGCTGTAACTCCTTTCCCAGAAGTGTCAACAGCTGTAACTTCGGCATTTGTTAATACGTTGATACCCGCTTTTTTAAATGAGCGCTCCATTTGTTTGGAAATCTCTTCATCTTCAACAGGTACAATACGGGACTGATATTCAACAATGGTAACTTCAGTACCCATGGCATTGTAGAAATAAGCAAATTCTACCCCTATGGCTCCAGAGCCTACGACAACAAGTTTTTTGGGTTGTTTTTCAAGGGTCATGGCCTTGCGATATCCAATGACTTTCTTACCATCTTGAGGCAAACTTGGAAGTTCGCGAGAACGTGCACCAGTAGCCACGATAATATGTTGTGCAGAAAGCTCTTGTTCACTACCGTCTTCGGTTTTGACATGTACTTTTTTTCCAGGAAGCAACGTGCCATAGCCAGAAATCACATCAATTTTGTTTTTCTTCATTAAGAATTGAACGCCCTTGCTCATGGTATCTGCCACTGTACGACTGCGGTTTACAACAGCATTAAAATCTTTGTCGTATTCTTTTACGGTAAGTCCGTAATCTTCGGCGTGTTGAAGGTATTCAAAAACTTGTGCCGATTTTATTAATGCTTTGGTAGGAATACACCCCCAGTTGAGGCAAACCCCACCAAGACTTTCTTTTTCAATAACGGCAGTTTTAAATCCTAACTGAGAAGCGCGAATAGCGGTAACGTAACCACCAGGTCCACTTCCCAAAACAATTATATCGTATTGGCTCATATGGAAAAGTTTGTGCAAAAATACGAAACGAAAGCCTATTTCAGTCGGCTATTCAGCGTTTTTCTGTTTTGCATCAAAATCCAGCGCAACAGAGTTAACGCAATAGCGTAAACCCGTATTAGTAGGGCCGTCGTTAAACACATGACCTAAATGTCCGTCACAACTGTTACAAATAATTTCGGTCCGAGTCATACCAAGGGTGGTATCGCGTTCATACCTAATTTTTCCTTCAATGGCATTGTCAAAACTGGGCCATCCACAATCGCTTCTAAACTTGGTTGTGCTTTTAAATAATGGTTCTTTGCACGCCATACAATTGTAAACGCCTGCTTCGAAATGAAGGTTGTATTCTCCTGTATGTGGATATTCTGTGCCTTTTTCACGTAAGATGCGAAATGCCTCTGGGCTGAGTTTGTCTTTCCAATAATCGTCTGTTTTTTTCATGGTTTTTGTTTTTTCAGATGAGGTTTTTATTGTCTTATTCGATTGTTGTCCGCAAGCGCAAAAAGCGTTTAAGAAGCAAATAATAAGAATGATTTGTAGTATTTTCATGACTCTTGAATAAATAATTTAATCTGTTGCATCACCTTATTGTCTCTGAGAATTCTACGGTGTCCTAATCCTTTTGTTTTTATCACTTTGGCATTTGGGTGATGTTTAGCAATAGAATCGGAGCATGCTACACTTACGTCATAATCTTCGTTATCATGAATCAAAAGTGTTGGCGTTTGCATCTTTTGAACCGCAACAAAGGGAGAAAAATCATCTATAGTTATCTTGTATTTTTCTTCAAAATAAGTGATCATTCGCCTTAAAATTTTAGTACTCAATCCTACTGAAGTAATAAAATTATCAAAAATCATGCGCATATTGTCCGCAGCGCCAATTGTAATTATTTTTTTTGCATTCCCCCTAGTTTTGCAGTAGTTGAAAATAGCCATGGCCCCAAAAGAATGTCCGATAAAATAATCAAAGCCACCTTCGACTTTGTCTAAGTGTGCAATCGTTTCAATCATTTCGAGCATATTCGTCAGTTTCCCTGCTGATTTACCATGTGCTGGCGCATCATATGTAACGACGTGATAACCCGCTTTGTGAAGAGATTCTGCAATGTAATACAACTGCATTCCTCTACCGCTCCAGCCATGTGTTAAGAGTACTTTTTCCCCTGAATTCTCCCATGTAAATGTTGCAACTTTGGTATCTATGTGTTGTATTTGTACGCTTTTCTGGACACAATGCTTTAGGGCTTTTTGTTCTTTTTCTGGCACCTTAAACTTGAGCGGCTTTGAGAATATATATGCTGCAGCTCGCATAGCCAAATAAGGAGAAATACGTTCTAAACTTTTGAACATAATGCGCAACCAAACGGGAACACTAAAACCTTGTTTATGCTTTTTTTTCTTTTCCATACAAGCAAAGATAGTCCTCTTGTTTTTTATGTTTAAAACTATTTTGTTTAT
>JAACDD010000079.1 GCA_009937085.1 Bacteroidota bacterium | reverse complement strand
GGGATTTAACCCGTGGGTTTCTATACCTGCACTGTAAACCGAAACATTTTGACCGCCAAAAAACTGCATATAACCATGTGCCATTTGGCTTCGACATGAATTTCCGGTACAAAGAATTAAGATTTTTTTCATATACTACGAAATAACAGTTAATAAAATAATTAAAGGTTTTCCCTAAGTTAAATTAACTTAAAAAATGACTCTCATCCATCAATTGTTTTATTTTGGATAGGATTACTTCGCTCAATCGCAGATGGCTTTGTATGGTCCATCCCGCAACGTGCGGCGAGAGAATAACCCGATTACTCGCTGTCAAAAACTGCCAATCGTCAGATTGCTCAATATTTAAGTCAAAAGCAGCAGTTTCTATATCAAGCACATCCAAACACGCCCCGTTGACTTTGTTGGCTTTGATTCCATTAACGAGATGTTCAATAACCACTTGGTTACCACGGGCGGTATTGATAAGCCAAAAAGACTTTTTCATATTGCCGATAAATTCATGGTCGACGTATTGTTGCGTAATTTCATTCAAGGGCAGGTGAATGCTAACTACATCTGCTTGATCATATATTTTTTTAAGTGGCACTTGCTCGGCATATGCATCTCCCACATTATTTAGAATGTCGTGACACAAAACCTTAACGTCAAAACCAGCCAACTTACGTGCAAACTGTTTACCGGTATGCCCATAGCCAATAATCCCGATTGTTTTTCCGCCTAATTCCTCGCCGCGATTTGCTTCCCTTTGCCACTTGCCTGTGCGTACTTCTTTATTGCCTTGTGGCAATTTGTTCAGTAGGCTTAACAGCATGCCTAATGCATGTTCGCCAACAGATGGGCTGTTGCCTTCTGGCGCAGCCAATACCGCTATGTTCATTGTCGCTGCTGCATTAACGTCAATATTTTCTAGGCCTGAACCCACGCGAGCAATAAACCTTAATTTTTTGGCTTTTTGTAAAAAGGGCTTGTCAATTGGGAACCGACTCCTAATCACCAAGCCGTGATACTGCGCGATGTCTTGTGCAATGACTTCTTTTGAAGATTGGGTATCTACAATGTTTTCAAATCCCAAAACTGCCAATTGTTCTGCGAGAATGGGGTGGTTTTCGTCTAGGTGTAAAATGCGCATCATGCTAAAAGCCTAAAATGACCTTGGCAATATAAAAGAATAGGAAAATGCCAAAAATATCGTTACTTGTTGTGATAAAAGGTCCCGTGGCTATGGCCGGGTCAATATTGTTACGGTCTAGAATGATGGGTACAAAGGTTCCAACAAGTGCAGAGACCACAATTACACACAACATGGACAAAGCTATGGTAAGGCTAATGGAAGTTTCAAGCCCAGTGAAATACCCAAATAGCAGCAAGAGTGTGCTTAAAGCGATTCCGTTGATAAGGCTAAGCCCCACTTCTTTCATTAACCGATTAAACAGGCTTCCTTTTACAATATCATTTGCCAAACCTTGAACAATTATGGCCGAGGATTGAACTCCGACATTTCCTGCCATTGCCGCAATAAGCGGCGTAAAGAAGAAAAGTGTTTTATAGGATGGATGCTGCATTACTTGCTCAAAGCCCTCCAAAATAAACACACTGCCCAAACCGCCAATAAGTCCTAAAATCAGCCATGGTAAACGCGCACGTGTCAGCTCTACGATGCTGTCATCGGCTTCTACGTCAGAGGCAATACCAGCAGCCAATTGGTAGTCTTTGTCTGCTTCTTCTTTGATAAAATCTACAATATCATCAATCGTAATTCTTCCTAGTAATTTCTTTTCGTCATCTACAACGGGGATCGCCTCCAAATCGTATTTAGCCATAAGCTTGGCTACTTCTTCGCCTTGTTCGCTGATGTTGACATAATCAACCTTAGGGATATAAACGCTTTTGACCTTGGCCTTGTCATTTGCAGTAAGTAAGTCTTTTAGCGATAGGCGGCCTATCAGTTTGTTTTCATCATCAACTACATAAATAGAATGTACTCTTTTGACTTCTGAAGCTTGTGTTCGCATTTCACGCATACACTTGGTAACCGTCCAATTTTCATTGACTTTGACCAATTCTTTTGCCATCAAACCACCTGCCGAGTCTTCGTCATAGGTAAGCAGTTCTTGAATGTCTTGAACTCGCTCTTCATCTTCTATTTGTGCAATTACCTCGGCTTGTCTCGCTTCGGGTAGTTTTGCAATCAAATCCACCGCATCATCGGTGTCCAGTTCTTCTACTTCTTCGGCAATTTCCTTAACCGAAAGCAATTCAAGGATGGATTCTCGAATGTCTTCGTCAACTTCTGTTAATACGTCGGAAGTTTTTTCAGAATCGAGTAGTTTAATTAAATAAAT
>JAACDD010000011.1 GCA_009937085.1 Bacteroidota bacterium | reverse complement strand
TAAGCAAGGCGTACAATATGGCAGGCTGGCGCGTGGGAATGGTATGCGGAAATGCAGACCTAATCACGCAGGTGTTAAAGGTAAAAAGCAATATGGACTCAGGGATGTTTTTTGGCATTCAGCAAGGCGCTATGGCAGCCTTAAACCAACGTTCAGATTGGTTTGCGCAAATAAATGACGTATACCAAAAACGTCGTGAGTGGGTCTGGAAAATTGCAGATGCGCTAAATACCACCTACCAAAAAGATACAGCCGGTATGTTTGTTTGGGCAAAATTGCCCGAAGGCGCAGTAGACAGCGAAACCTATATCGATGCCTTGTTGCACGAGCATGGTATTTTTATTGCACCCGGAACCATATTTGGTACTGCAGGCGAAGGCTATATCCGTTTTTCGCTTTGCGTTTCCGAAGAAAGAATTAAAGAAGCATTAAACCGAATTACGTTATGAAAGTCAGTTTTGTAGGGATCGGATTAATGAACGGGTCGCTTTCGTTGGATTTACAACGCCTTTACCCAAACGTGCTTTTGGAAGGCATCAGCCGAAAAGAGACCACGCTTGACCGTGCTATGGCGCTCGGGCTTATTCATCAAAAAGGCACATTAGACAGTATTGAAAATACGGATATGGTGTTTGTTTCTATCCCCGTTGAAGCAATTACAAAACTGCTTCCGCAAATTTTAGATAAGGTAGGCGAGAACACCTTGGTGGTGGATTTCGGATCGACCAAAACAGCTATTTGCGAAGCGGTAGCCACACACCCAAAACGCGATCAGTTTTTGGCAGCTCACCCCATTGCGGGTACCGAGTTTTCAGGCCCCGATGCGGCGATTTCAAATTTATATGACGGCAAGACGATGATGCTTTGCGAAGTAGCACACACACGTCCAGATTTGTTACAGCGCGCCGAAAATCTATTAAAAGAACTTAATATGGTGGTGCGTCATATGGACCCCATTGCGCACGACAGGCATATTGCCTATGTGTCGCATTTGTCGCACATCACCTCATTTATGCTTGGAAAAACGGTCTTGGAAAAAGAAACCGACGAGCAAAACATCTTTGATATGGCAGGTAGTGGATTTGCGTCTACGGTACGCCTTGCAAAAAGTTCACCGGAAATGTGGATGCCCATTTTTATACAAAACAAGGATAACGTTTTGGAAACACTAAATGAGTACATTTCCAACCTGAACGCCTTCAAAGAAAAACTTGAAGCAGAAGCAGTTGAAGAGCTGCTTGCTGACATGAAAGATATTAATAGAATAAAATCAATTTTAAAACACAAATAAATAAAACCATGGAAAACAACCCGAAAATGCGCCAATGGCTCAACGATTTTGAGCTTGATCATCCGCTCGTAATTGCAGGACCTTGTAGCGCTGAAACAGAAGAACAAGTGCTAAAAATTGCACATCAACTGAAAGACACAGACGCTACTGCTTTTCGCGCAGGAATTTGGAAACCTAGAACCCGACCAGGTAACTTTGAGGGTGTTGGTGCTATTGGACTAAAATGGCTACAACGTGTAAAGGAAGAAACAGGAATGCTTACTTGTACGGAAGTTGCCAACCGCGCGCACGTACAACTGGCGTTAGAGCATGATATTGATATCCTATGGATTGGCGCACGTTCTACGGTTAGCCCGTTTATTGTGCAAGAAATTGCCGATGCGCTTGAAGGAACAGATAAGATTGTATTGGTTAAAAATCCTGTAAATCCAGATTTATCGCTTTGGTTAGGTGGTATTGAGCGTTTATACACCGCTAACATCAAAAACCTTGGGGTTATCCACAGAGGATTTTCTGCCTATGAGAAAACAAAATACCGTAACAATCCAGAGTGGCAAATCGTAGTGGAACTGCAAAACCGCTTCCCTGATTTACCGCTTATTTGTGATCCATCGCATATTGCTGGCCGTCGTGATATCCTTCAAGACATTTGCCAAACAGCATTGGATTTAAACTTTGATGGATTGATGGTTGAAACACACTGGGATCCGGATAATGCATGGAGTGATGCTGCGCAGCAGATTACACCAGATACCTTGGTTCAAATGATGGATGATTTGAAAATCCGCAAAGAAACCGATGACGATGCCGATTACAAAAACAAACTGAATACCATGCGTACGCAAATTGACGTTATCGATGCAAGTTTGTTGGAAAGCTTAAGTAAGCGTATGAAAGTGGCCAATGAAATCGGAGAACTCAAAAAGGACCACAACGTAGCGGTATTGCAATCGAAGCGTTGGAACGAAATTTTGGGTAAAATGATTTTAGACGGTGATGAAAAAGGACTTAGTGAAGAATTTATCCTTAGAATCTTTAAGGCGATTCACCAAGAATCGATCAATCACCAAGACCAGATTATTAACGGTTAATGCGTATAAACCAAAAATCCGTTAATTTGGCTGTATGACAGGAGTCGTATACAAATCAACGGGTAGCTGGTATCACATAAAAGATGCAGACGGGGAACTCGTTCCCTGTCGCATCAAAGGTAAGTTCCGTATTGAAGGACTCACAAGCACCAGTCCTGTTGCCGTGGGCGATGTTGTAGACGCGACCATTAAAGACACGCAAGACGGCCCACAAGGGGTGATTACCGCTATTCACGAGCGTAAGAACTATATCGTGCGTAAATCTGTGAATCTGTCCAAGCAAATTCACATTATTGCAGCCAATATCGACTGTGCTTTTTTGCTGGTTACGCTCAATAATCCTGTAACCTATCCTGCCTTTATTGATCGTTTTTTGGCTACTGCCGAAGCCTATGAAATTGAAACAGTATTGTTGTTCAACAAGGAAGATACCTACAGCGACGATGAGTCAAAACAAATTCAGGCGTTAAAAGAAATGTATACCAATATTGGTTACACCTGTTTGGAAATTTCTGCGCTAAAAGGGATCAATTTAGACAGCGTCAAGCAATGGATGAAAGGGAAAACCTGTATGCTTTCGGGGCATAGTGGCGTAGGGAAATCTACGCTCATTAATAGCTTAGCACCAGGGCTAAATATCAAGACAGCAGAAATCTCTACGCAGCACGCGCAAGGGCAGCATACCACCACTTTTGCAGAAATGCACGATTTGGACTTTGGTGCGCGAATAGTTGACACACCGGGTATTCGTGGTTTTGGGATAGTCAATATGGAACAAGAAGAAATTGGCGATTATTTCCGTGAATTTTTTGAACGTAAAGAAGACTGCAAGTTTAACAACTGCCTTCACCTTGAAGAGCCCAAATGTGCCATTAAAGCAGCAGTAGCATCGGGAGAAATTGCCGCTTCTCGTTACAAAAGCTATACGCAGATAATGGCAGGCGACGAGGCACAGTATCGAACAGATTTTTGGGACGTATGAGAGCTGTAGTACAACGTGTTTCAAAAGCAGAAGTTACCGCAAATCAAACGCATGTGCAGCGTATTGGCAACGGACTTGTTGTGTTGTTGGGTATTACCCACGCAGACCTTTCGGAAGATGTAGATTGGCTTATTCAAAAAATAGTCAATATGCGCATATTTAAGGACGAAAATGGCGTGATGAACAAAAGTGTACTTGATGTCGGAGGCGAGCTGCTTGTGGTAAGTCAGTTCACCCTTTTTGCGCAAACCAAAAAAGGAAACAGACCCTCATATAGCGAGGCGGCAAAGCACGATATAGCCGTGCCTTTGTATGAAATGTTTTTAGAAAAAGCGGCTTTGACAATGGGAAAACCCGTGCAGTGCGGTATTTTTGGTGCAGATATGCAAATAGATTTGGTAAATGATGGTCCCGTGACGATTATCATGGATTCAAAAAATAGAGATTTATGAACATTCAAGATGCACAAAAAGCTGTAGATGCATGGATTAAAACCCACGGCGTACGTTATTTCAACGAACTCACCAATATGGCACAGCTAACCGAGGAGGTTGGAGAAGTTGCCCGTATTATTGCACGTCGCTATGGCGAGCAATCCGAAAAAGAAAGCGATAAGGACAAGGACTTAGGCGAGGAACTTGCCGATGTACTTTTTGTGTTATTGTGTTTGGCAAATCAAACCGATACCGATTTACAAGCAGCTTTTGATCGCAAATTAGAAATCAAAACCCAACGTGACCACGAGCGTCATCATAACAATCCAAAACTTCGTTCATGAGCACCTTGCGCCTAACGCATCCATCACAACAACTTTCAGGAAACTGTACCATTACGGGATCAAAAAGTGAGTCTAATCGCTTGCTTATCCTTCAAGCATTATTTCCGGAATTGGAGCTTCAAAACCTGTCAAATTCTGATGACACGCAAGCCATGACGCGCGGCTTATCTTCTGCTGAAGAAACAATTGATATTGGTCATGCAGGAACGACTATGCGTTTTTTGACCTCCTATTTTGCGACTACTCCTGGTGCAAAAAAGATTTTAACAGGGTCAAAACGCATGCAAGAACGTCCTATTAAAATTTTAGTAGACGCGTTGCGCGCCATTGGTGCTGATATTGAATATGTCAAAAATGAAGGCTATCCGCCGTTGCGCATTTCGGGTAAAAAAATTACGGTTGATAGTGTAGAACTAGCTGCCAATGTGAGTAGCCAATACATTACCTCTTTGATGCTAGTCGCACCCAGCTTGCCAAAAGGATTAACGATTCATTTGGTGGGTGAGATTACATCTATTCCATACATCAACATGACCTGTTCGTTGTTGCAGAAAGTGGGTGTTCAGGCAAAATTTGAAGGACAAACCATTCAAGTTTTTCCGCAAGAAAAAATTGCGCCCAAGACAGTTGAGGTCGAGTCCGATTGGAGTTCGGCATCCTATCATTTTAGTATGGCTGCTTTGGCAGATGACGCACAGGCTTCCATAAAAAATTACGTTTCCGATAGCCTACAGGGTGATAGTGTTTTGGTGGAAATCTATACGCAAATGGGCGTGTCCTCAAGTTTTGATGGCAATACCTTGCACCTGAAAAATGACGGTGTTGTCCAGTCCCACATAACACTCGACTTGGTTAAGGCGCCTGATATTGCGCAAACCATTGCTGTAACTTGTTTTGGATTGGGTATTTCTTGCGATTTAACGGGGCTACATACGCTGAAAATTAAGGAAACAGACCGCTTGGTGGCTCTTGATACAGAACTTAGTAAGTTGGGCGCAGACATTCGTGTAACCAACGAATCTTTGCATTTGGCAGCACGTAAAAACCCTATCAACGAAGGAGTTGCGATTGACACCTATCACGATCACCGTATGGCAATGGCATTTGCCCCCTTGGGAATTAAGGTTCCTATTTACATAAATGACGCAGATGTGGTGAGCAAATCATACCCAACTTTTTGGGATGACCTTCGTAGTTTGGGCTTTTCTATTAATTAAGGCAAATTAATAGCCAAAATCCTTGACAACCCCCCTTTGCAGATAGTATATTTGCGCCTTTCTAAACAAGATATGAAACTCTCACACTTTAACTTTGACCTCCCCGAAGATTTATTAGCCGAAAACCCAGCTGAGCACCGCGACGAGTCCAAGCTTATGGTATTGCACCGCGAAACGCAAACCATTGAGCACAAGCAGTTCAAAGACATCACCAGCTATTTTGATGAAGGAGATGTTATGGTGCTTAACAATACCAAGGTTTTCCCAGCACGACTGATAGGAAACAAAGAAAAAACAGGAGCCAAAATTGAAGTTTTTTTACTTAGAGAATTAAACAAAGAACAACGCCTTTGGGATGTTTTAGTTGACCCTGCACGTAAAATCCGAATTGGTAATAAACTGTACTTTGGCAACGACGAAACGCTTGTTGCGGAGGTTATTGATAACACCACTTCAAGAGGACGAACATTACGCTTTTTGTTTGACGGGAGCTACGACGAATTCCGAACAAAATTGAAGAAACTTGGGCAAACACCACTTCCCAAGTACATCAAAAGACCAGAAGAAAGTTTTGACCGCGAACGCTATCAAACTATTTACGCCAAACACGAAGGAGCAGTAGCCGCACCTACAGCAGGACTTCACTTCTCGAAACACCTGTTAAAACGCCTTGAAATTAAAGGAATTGACTTGGCTGAAATTACACTTCACGTAGGTTTAGGAACCTTTAATCCAGTGGAGGTAGAAGATTTGTCCAAACACAAAATGGATTCCGAAGAGTTGATAATTGAGGCGAACGCCGCTGCACTTGTCAATCGTGCAAAAGCAGCAGGTAATCGCGTTTGTGCTATTGGAACTACTTCAATGCGTGCTGTTGAAACCTCTGTTTCATCGAGTAATTTGCTAAATCCATACCAAGGGTGGACCCATAAATTCATTTTTCCTCCCTACGATTTTAAAATTGGAGATGCGTTAGTAACCAATTTTCACTTGCCAAAATCTACGCTGCTCATGATGGTTTCTGCCTTTGCAGGTCACGATTTTATCAAAAGAGCCTATGATGAGGCGATAAGTCACAAGTATCGTTTCTACTCTTATGGGGATGCGATGCTTATTTTATAAGCATTTATGAGCGACGTTCGGAAAGATATTCGCCGGCGTAGCAAGGAAGAACTCCGTTCTTTTTTTGTGGAACATGGAGCGCCTGCTTTTCATGGGAATCAAGTATATGAGTGGTTGTGGCAAAAAGCGGTTACGGATTTTGCACAAATGACCAATCTTTCCAAGACGCATCGCGCGTTGCTTTCAGCGCATTTTAGCATCAATCATGCCGATGTCGCACAAGTGCAAAAAAGCGATGACGGCACCATGAAAAATGCTGTCCGCCTTCACGATGGTAAAGTGGTTGAGTCCGTTTTGATTCCTACAGAAACACGCTCAACGGCTTGTGTTTCCAGTCAAGTAGGATGTAGTTTAGACTGCTCGTTTTGTGCTACAGCGCAGCTAAAACGCATGCGTAACCTTAACCCAGATGAGATCTTCGATCAAGTAGCTACGCTCAATCGCCAAAGTTTGGAACACTTTAGCAGGCCGCTGTCTAATATTGTTTTTATGGGAATGGGCGAACCTATGATGAACTATTCCAATGTGATAAAAGCTATTGAGAAAATCACAAGTTCAGAAGGGATGGGGATGTCGCCACGACGCATTACCGTTTCTACTTCAGGAATTCCAAAAATGATTGTAAAAATGGCAGACGAACACCCGCGGTTTAAACTTGCCGTATCGCTACATAGCGCTGTTGAAGAAACCCGTAATAACATCATGCCTTTTAGCACAAATTTTCCACTCACTGCTTTGAAAGACTCCATTCAATACTGGTATTCCAAAACCAAGGAACGCGTAACCTATGAATATGTGGTATGGAAGGACATTAATGATAGTGCAGAAGAGGTAAAAGCGTTGGTGAACTTTTGCAAGCATACACCATCTAAAGTAAATTTAATTGAATACAATCCAGTAGGAAACGATGCATTTGAACAGGCAGATAATGCAGCCATCAATTCTTATGTTTCCGAACTTTCCAAGCATCAGATTCCAGTCACCATTCGCCGCTCGCGTGGTAAGGATATTGATGCTGCTTGTGGTCAATTGGCAAATAAATCAACGCCTTAATATTCAAAATCAACGATTTAACGTGTAACTAATGCGTGAAATTGTATCTTTATACCCCAATGAAAATCGTAGAGCAACTTAAACAACCTATTGCCACAGAGATGGAACGCTTCGAGGAGAAGTTTTCCGACGCCATGCGTTCTCAAGTAGCACTACTAAATCGTATCACCTATTACATTGTAAACAGAAAGGGCAAGCAGATGCGCCCCATGTTTGTTTTTTTGTCCGCAAAAATGTTGGGCAATAATGAAGTTAACGAAAGAAGTTATCGTGCAGCTTCTGTGATTGAACTTATTCACACCGCCACTCTTGTTCACGACGATGTAGTTGATGAAAGTTACCAAAGACGCGGCTTCTTTTCTATCAATGCTTTATGGAAAAATAAAATTGCTGTTTTGGTTGGCGATTACCTGCTATCTAAAGGATTACTTCTTTGTATAGATCACAAAGACTTTGATTTACTTGAAATTATTTCCGTTGCCGTACGTGAAATGAGTGAGGGGGAACTTTTACAAATTGAAAAAACACGTCACTTAGATATTGACGAGGCAGTTTACTACGAAATCATACGGCAAAAAACGGCAACACTTATTGCATCGTGTTGTGCATTGGGCGCAGCATCGGTTCATGCCTCTGCGGACGTTATTGCTCAGATGCGCGCGTTTGGAGAGAACATAGGAACGGCGTTTCAAATTAAAGACGACTTATTTGATTACGGGGAAACCAAAATTGGCAAGCCCACAGGAATTGACATAAGAGAAAAGAAAATGACGCTGCCGCTTATTCACGTGTTGAATAAGGTAAGTGATAAAGATAGAAAGTGGTTGTTAGACTCTGTTCGTCACTACAACAAAAACAAAAAGCGGGTAAAAGCTGTAATTGCTTTTGTAAAACAGCAGGGTGGATTGGACTATGCTACAGCGCAAATGCACGCCTTTAAAGACAAGGCATTAACGCAATTGCACAGCTTTCCGCAAAACGAATTTCGAGACGCACTCGAAGAAATGGTGCGTTATGTAATTGATCGAAAGAAATAACTTCAACGAAATACGTATTTTAGAGCTTATTTTTAGTTGTGATTCATAAAACTACCATTGATGCTGTTTTTGAAACCGCCCGACTTGAGGAGGTTATTGGCGATTTCGTACAACTCAAAAAATCGGGATCCAATTTCAAAGGATTAAGCCCTTTTTCCGAAGAACGAACGCCTAGTTTTATGGTGTCGCCTGTAAAGCAAATCTGGAAAGATTTCTCGAGTGGAAAAGGCGGAAATGTCATTGCATTTTTAATGGAACACGAGCACTTTTCGTATCCAGAAGCAATTCGCTATTTGGCAAAAAAGTACAATATTGACATAGAGGAAACCGAGCAAAATGAGGAACAAAAAGCAGCTGCAAGTGCTCGTGAGAGCATGTATTTGGTTAGTTCCTATGCGCTTAGCTTTTTTCAAGATTCAATTTGGGAAACTACTTCTGGTAAGGCCATTGGATTAAGTTATTTTAAGGAACGCGGTTTTACCGACGAAACCATTCGTGACTTTCAGTTGGGCTATTCTCCTAACGAGTGGACCGCACTCACGGATGCCGCACTAAAGGCAGGATATCAATTAGATTTTTTAGAAAAAACGGGGCTTACTATTGTCAAAGAAGATAAAAAGTTTGACCGTTTTAAGGGTCGTGTGATGTTTCCCATCCATAGCATGTCGGGACGCGTATTGGGTTTTGGTGGTCGTATTCTAACGCAAGATAAGAAAGCAGCTAAGTATATGAACTCGCCTGAAAGCGAGATCTACAACAAAAGCAAAGTGCTTTATGGGCTTTATCAGGGGAAGCAAAGTATTGCCAAAGAGGATAATTGCTTTTTGGTAGAAGGGTATACGGATGTTATTCAGATGCACCAGTGTGGGGTTAAAAACGTGGTATCATCTTCTGGAACAGCATTGACTCCTGAGCAAATACGCCTGATACGACGCTTAACACAAAACATAACCGTACTTTTTGACGGCGATGCTGCTGGGCTGCGTGCCTCACTTCGAGGTATTGACTTGATATTAGAGGCTGGAATGAATGTTCGTGTGTGTTCGTTTCCTGAAGGTGAAGATCCAGATAGTTTTGCGCGTGCGCATTCCAAAGAAGAACTGGAGGTTTTTTTATCGAAAAATGCCAAAGATTTTATTCAGTTCAAAGCCGCACTACTTGTGGACGCGGCTGCTCAAGATCCCATAAAAAAGGCGGAAACTATCCGAGAAATGGTGCAGAGTATTGCCAAAATTCCAGATAGAATTAAGCAAGAAGTATATGTGCGTTCATGTGCTGCGCAAATGGACATTAGTGAAGAGGCACTCTTTGCTACATTAGCCCAAGTATCACAGAAAAACGCGGCCACACCTGCACAACAAAAGCTTGCCCAACCCATGAAGGTGGTAACCGCTGAGCAGCGTGTTCCACAGGTAAGCACCCGTTTTGAGCTAGAAAAAAACATCATTAAAATTCTGTTGCTTTACGGACATAAGGAAGTGGAATTTGAAGAACCCATTTTGAAAACAGATGAAAAATCAGGCGATTTAAAAACGGTTACTGCTAAAGTTAAATCTCGTGTTTTTGAAAAGATTTATTTGGATTTACAGCAAGATGAAATCGACTTCACAACAAGCTCCTTTAAATTGCTTTATGCTAAAATTTTAAATGTACTTAGTGAGCAAGGCGAAATGCAAATAGATTCTTTTGTTTCCAATTTATCTCCTGAATTAGCTACTGAAGTTTCGGACTTGCTTTTACAAGATGAGCAATATACACTCCACGATTGGGAACGTAAGAATATTTTTGTTGCCGATAAATCAAAGTCACTACCCAAGTGGGTACACGAGATTATTTTGCGTTTTAGGTGCCAGTTAATTGACGAAAAGGTATCAACACTTCAAGAACAAACAGAAGAAGATCAGGAGGCGCATCACAAAGAGTTGTTAGAAGAAATTGTACAATACCACCAGTTAAAAACGCTGCTTAGCGGACGGCTAAACAGAGTGGTCTAGAACATATCTAAATCTACTCCTTGCGTTTTCCGCGCTAAATCGATAACATTTTTGGCTTTAAGTTTTTTCATAATCCTTGCACGGTACGTGCTTACGGTTTTATCGCTAATACTTAACGCTAAGCCGATTTCAATATTTTTGCGACCGCTAATAAGCAATCTGAGTACTTGAATCTCGCGTTGTGAGAGTTTATCAAATATCGAAAGGGGGTTTGGATCTGCTTGACCAAAGGCGATAAGCTCTGCCAATTCACTGGTAATGTAGACT
This sequence comes from Bacteroidota bacterium, assembly GCA_009937085.1. Lineage (GTDB taxonomy): Bacteria > Bacteroidota > Bacteroidia > Flavobacteriales > Flavobacteriaceae > UBA7446. The sequence continues at coordinate 500 of JAACDD010000011.1, read as the reverse complement.
CCTCCAGAACTAATTTTAAGAATAGCCTCTCTCAGCCGACTTAGCGGATTGGTTTTACATAAATAACCTGAAGCGCCTGCCTTGAGCGTGTTTATGGCATAAACTTCCTCCTTTAATGAGCTGAATATTAAAAAGCGCACTTTAGGGTGCATTTCTTTAAGTTCTTTAAGTAAATGAATGCCCTCGAAACCAGGTAATTCTAGCTCCAATAAGACAATACTAGCTTTTTTGGCGTTCAAAAAGTCGTAAAGCTCTCTATAGTGAAGTCCTTTTCCTACAATATTTATTTCGGTGGAATTACGGAAAACAGCCTTGATTCCTTTGTAAATTATCGGATGTGCATCAGCTACAAAAATGCGTATCATGATTTTTATTGTTCCTCACTAATTTAGGAAAAATGTAATGCAATAGGGTAAATACTTCGCGTAAATCGAAAATTTAACATTACCGTCACAAAAGGGGCGCTGGAATAGTACAAACGGGGATGGGATTCATCTTGT
>JAACDD010000078.1 GCA_009937085.1 Bacteroidota bacterium | reverse complement strand
TGGGTGGAAGACCGGTTTCGAACCGGCGACCTCTAGAACCACAATCTAGCGCTCTAACCAACTGAGCTACAACCACCATTTTGTAGGATGCAAATGTACTACGTTTTTACAAAATCAAAAAAGGAATTACAGTAAATCGCTTATGGCATTTACACCTACCAAACGACTTGCCGTAAAGCCCTCTGCATAATCAACGCCAATGAGGCGACCCAAATCTGCAGCACGGTACTTAATGCTATTCAAAAAGTTTGCTGTGCTTATAGGTGTTTCAGGCTCGGTACTGTCAGGAGCATAAAACTGTGAACTATAGGCTTTTACAACTTTAAGTTTTAGCTCCATTTGAGTACTGATATCTACCACAAAATCGGGCGTAGCACTGTTCCATTGAATATAATGATAAAGTTGTTTTGGGCGCCAATGTTGTTGCTTATGCCCTTCATAAGAGGTGTTAATTTTTTGCAAACCACTTAAAAAACAACTTTCTGCAACCAGTGCAGCTGCCCTTCCGTGATCGGGATGCCTGTCTTCAACAGCGTTACACAACACCATTTCGGGTTGTAAGTGACGGATATAAGCAATCAGTTTTTCTTGATGCGTACGATCATTTTGAAAAAAACCATCTGCAAAATCGAGATTGAAACGCGCAGCCACACCTAAAATGTCGGCTGCATGTGCCGCTTCTTTTTTTCGAATTTCAGCAGTCCCGCGAGTTCCCAATTCGCCTTTAGTAAGATCTAAAATAACAACGGTTTTACCCGCAGCAATTTCTTTGGCAAGCGTACCTGAGCAGGCCAATTCTACGTCGTCGGGATGTGCACCAATGGCTAAAATATCAACTTTCATTTTAACTTTTTATCCAATTTAACACTTGTGGATCATCGGGTTGTGTGCGCGGTGAGATAACATCTACCAAAACACCATTTTCGTCAATTAAATATTTTTGAAAATTCCAACTTACCGAACTGTCCTTTACGCCATTTTTATCTTTTTGTGTTAAAAAAGCATATACCGGATGTTGGTTTTTTCCTTTAACGCTAATTTTTGACATCATGGGAAATGAAACCCCATAATTTTTCTCACAAAAAACTTTGATTTTTTCATTCGTACCAGGCTCTTGCCACATAAAATTATTGGCAGGAAACCCAATAATTACAAAGTTTTGGTTTTTATATTTTCGATACAGGGCTTCGAGTTTTTCATATTGCGGCGTAAGTCCACATTTTGAGGCCGTATTTACAATCATTACCTTTTTACCTTTTAAAGATGCAAGGGAAAAAGAATCGCCATTGATATCTTCAACGGTAAAAGTGTGTATAGAGTTTTTCATAGCTGCAGGTTGGGCATAAGACGTGGACGCACAAAGCAGCAAAATACTAATAATGCGCATAGAACAATTTTTATGCTAAATTAAGGAATTCGTATTGAATCGATATTTAAACAATTTCGGCACTAAGTCCAGCTGCGAGCAAGCGAATACATTTAGGTTCCAACTCATCATACGAACCGTGTTTTACTGAACATTTTCCTTTGTAATGCACAATCAACGAGCATTGCTCGGCTTGCTCAAGGGTGTGGTCGCAAACTTCAATCAATGTTTTAATAACATGATCAAAAGTATTCACCTCATCGTTATACAGGATGATTTCGTGCAGACGCGATGTCTCCACTGCTAGATCCTGCTGTGGTTGCCCTTGCTCTTCAGTTTGGTCAAAACGTATCATCATGACTAAATTATAAATTTTAGACAAATCCAACCCTCTTTTTCTGTTTTTCCTTTACTGCGAAAACCATTCTTTTTGGCTAAATCAGTAAGTCCCTCAACATCATCCTCATGAAATCCAGACAATAATAGAATACCATTTTTGTTGAGAAGGGTGGCGTATTTTGGCAAGTGATCAAGAAGTACATTTCGATTGATATTGGCCAGTAGCACATCAAAATTTGTAGCAACCGAATCAATATCATCCGTGCTAAAAGAAATATCTAATATCCCATTTTTCGAGGCATTTTCTTTGGCATTTTCTACACACCAATCTTCAATATCAACGCCAAAAACTGTTGATGCGCCCATCTTTTTGGCAGCAATAGCCAAGACGCCTGTTCCAGTACCCACATCAAAAACCGAAGTATTAGCGCAATCTAATGCTACCAATTGTTCCAGCATCAATTGTGTGGTGGCGTGATGCCCCGTTCCAAACGACATTTGTGGGTCAATTATTAGTTCATGTTGCGTTGTTGCAGCTGCATGAAATGATGCGCGAACCGTCCAATCACCAACCGATATGGGATGAAATTGAGCTTCCCAAACGGCATTCCAGTTTTGCCCTTCAATAGCCTTAACATCACCAGAAAGTTTAACCCCTTCAAAAGGAATGGCTAGGCAATCAGCTAACAAATTTTCAGGGGTTTGGTCTTGTGGAATATAGGCAGTTATGCCATTGTCGTGTTGCACAAAGCTTTCAAAAGCAAAAGTGGATAACCACGCCGTAGCGATTTCCATTTTGTCAATGGGCGATATGGTAAATTGATACGCGCAGTAGGCTCTCAACCTTAAAATGCATTAACAATAGCGGCAAAGTCATCGGCCTTTAAAGCAGCCCCGCCAATAAGTCCGCCATCTACGTCGGGCTGTGCAAAAATCTCTTGTGCATTGGCAGGCTTTACACTTCCACCATAGAGCACAGAAATGCTTTGCGCCAAAGCATCGTCGTATTGCGCTGCTAAAACAGATCTGATGTGTGCATGCATTTCTTGAGCTTGCTCAGGAGATGCCGTTTCTCCAGTTCCAATGGCCCAAACTGGCTCATACGCCAACACAATATGTTTCCATTGCGGGGCATCTAAATGAAAAAGTGCTTTGCGAAGTTGAGCTGAAACCACATCAAAATGACGCGCTGACTTTCGTTCTTCTAATTCTTCGCCAAAGCAAAAAATGATTTCCAAGTCGTTTTCCAAAGCGGTATTTACTTTTTCTGCTAATAATTCATCTGTTTCATGGAAATACGCTCTGCGCTCAGAGTGTCCCAAAAGAGTCGCATTTACGCCGATAGATTTAAGCATAGTTGCGGAAATTTCTCCCGTAAAAGCGCCTGAAGTAGCTTGGTGCATGTTTTGCGCCGCTACGCTAATCGCGCTGTTTTCGGTTTGCTTTACGGCATTTGCAAGATGAATAGAAGGAGTCGCAATTGCCACGCTTACGTCAGCAGCTAGCGACTTCTCTTTTAGTGCTTCTATTAATTCATTACTTTGTACAGCATCTAGATTCATTTTCCAGTTTCCTGCTACAATTTGCTTTCTCATATGTATTATTTTGGTTGGTTGTTAAGGTGGATTAAGGCAAATAAGGCATAATTTATCATGTCTTGATAATTTGCCGAAAGTCCTTCGCTTACAAGCGTTTTGCCTTCATTATTTTCAATTTGTTTTACACGAAGTAATTTTTGCAAAATCAAGTCCGTCAGCGAACTTACACGCATATCACGCCAAGCCTCGCCATAATCGTGATTTTTACGCTCCATAAGCTCTTTGGTTTCGGCGGCATGTTTGGTATACAAATGCATGACCTCGTCGTTGGATAAATCGGGTTGATCTGCAACACCCAATTCAAGTTGAATCAATGCCATAATAGCATAATTTACTATGCCAATAAATTCAGCTTCTTCTCCTTCGTCCACTTTTTTGGTGACTACTTCTTGAAGTGTTCTAATGCGTTGCGCCTTGATAAATATTTGATCGGTAAGTGACGGCGTACGAAGAATACGCCAAGCACAGCCGTAGTCAATCATTTTTTTCTCAAAAAGCACTTTGCATTTAGTTGCTTCTGACAGATATTGTGCTTCGGTTTGTGCCACCTGATTTGATTTGTTGTAAATTTCGCTCAAAAATGAACATCATTTGGTTCTTTACCAACAATTTTAAGTGCTTTTTATGAACATCACGTGCAACGGCAAGCTAATCGACTTAAGAACACCAAAAATCATGGGGATTTTAAACCTAACCCCCAATTCGTTTTTTGATGGTGGTCAACACAATAGTATCGATGCGGCACTTGCCCAAACTGAAAAAATGATAACAGAAGGAGCTACGTTTATTGATGTTGGCGGCGCAAGCTCAAAACCTGGTGTGGAAGAAATTCCCACTGACGAGGAACTCAAACGCGTACTCCCAGTAATTGAAAAAATTAGTCAAACATTCCCTGATATTTTTATATCAATCGATACCTACCGAAGTGAAGTTGCCCATCAGGCAGTAGCCGCTGGAGCCAAGCTCGTGAACGATATTTCGGCTGGAAATATGGACACAGCTATGCTAAAAACAGTTGGTAAACTCGGCGTGCCGTACATTGCAATGCATATGCAGGGAACGCCACAAACCATGCAAAACAATCCTTCCTATGAGGACATCTTAGTTGCGGTCCGTTCCTTTTTTTCTGAAAAAATTAAAGCAGCACACGCAGCCGGAATTAATGATGTTATTATTGATCCAGGGTTTGGATTTGGAAAAACAATAGCACACAATTTTGCTTTGCTCAAAAACATACACAGCTTAAAAATAGATGGTGTTCCATTATTGGTTGGTGTTTCACGTAAATCTATGATTTACAAAACTTTAGGAACAGATGCAAGCCATGCACTTAATGGAACAACAGCACTTAATGCAGTTGCATTGCAACAAGGCGCGCATATTTTGCGTGTTCACGACGTAAAAGAAGCGCAGGAGACCGTTCAGCTCATTACAACACTTGATGCCTCTTATCCAATAAATCCGTAATTTTATAAGATGTTTGATTTTTTAGATTTTAATCTGCTAGACGTATTGGATATCATTTTGGTAGCACTCCTACTTTACTATGCCTATCGTTTGGTTCGCGGCACAGCAGCCATAAATATTTTTGTTGGAATTGTTATACTTTATCTCATTTGGAAGATTACCGACGCACTAAACATGGAGCTACTCAGCAATATTTTAGGCGGATTTATGAGTGTTGGTGTATTTGCATTAATTGTTGTGTTTCAACAAGAAATCAGAAAACTTCTTTTGATGCTAGGGTCATCAAACTTGGCAAACCGAAAAAGATTTAGTCGATATCTTAAGCTTTTTACTACCAACCAAAGCACTCACGAACCTGAACTCAATATTGAGGCCTTGGTACAAAGTTGCTCATCGTTAAAAAAACAAAAAACAGGAGCGTTATTGGTTTTGGAGCGAAACAGTAGTTTAGAATTTTTAAAACCTTCTGGGGTTGAAGTAAATATGGAGCTTTCTATACCTGTAATTGAGAGTGTTTTCCATAAAAATGCTCCGCTTCACGATGGAGCTGCTATTATTGAAAACAACGCCATTACAGCAACGCGAGTTGTTCTTCCTGTTTCTGAAAATAAGACCATACCTAAAAGATATGGATTACGACACAGAGCAGCCTTGGGAATTACCGAAAAAACCGATGCAGTAGTACTTGTAGTTTCAGAAGAAACCGGTGCAATTAGTTATTTTAAAAATGGTGAGCGTATTCCGTTTAATTCTTACAAAGAGCTTAGTGAAATGCTCACAAAAGACATGGATTAGACCGCTTGTACTGGAGCTGAAAATTGCACTTCATAGAGGTTTTTGTAGTATCCACCGTCAATATTTAACAACTCTTTGTGCGTTCCTACCTCAACGATATTTCCTTTATCAAGTACAATAATTTTATCGGCACGTTGCACAGTAGCCAATCGGTGAGCAATAACAAGCGAAGTTTTGCCTTTAGTCACTTCTTTTGTTGCTTTTTGAATGAGTTTTTCGGCGTGGGTATCAATAGAAGATGTAGCCTCGTCGAGCACTAAAATTTTAGGCTGAATGACGTAAGCGCGTAGAAAAGCAATAAGCTGGCGTTGCCCCGTGGAAAGCAATCCACCACGTTCCTTTACATTAAAATGATATCCATCTGGTAAACTTGAAATAAAGCTATGTACCCCAATTTTCTTTGCAGCAGCAACTACTTCTTCCTCACTTATAGAAGTGTCCCAAAGTGTTATATTGTTATAAATAGAGTCGGCAAAAAGAAATACATCTTGTAGCACCACACCTATTTGCTTACGCAGCCATGAACGCTCATAGTCTTCAATAGACACTCCGTCGAGTAATACTTTTCCGCTATCAATGGTATAAAACCTACTCAAAATATTAATTAGTGTAGATTTTCCAGCCCCTGTTGCACCAACTACGGCAACGGTTTCGCCTGGCGCCATTTCAAACGAAATCCCATGTAGCACAGGCTCGTCTTTTTTGTACGAAAAGTGTAGGTTTTCAAAGCGCAATCCCCCTTTAATTTCTTTGTTTGCGATTTTTCCTTGATTCGAGATTTTTTCATCCGTATCCAAGATAGCTACAACGCGGCGCACCGCAACCATACCCATTTGCAGGGTGTTAAACTTATCGGCAATTTGCCGAAGTGGGCGAAAAAGCATTTGGGATAATTGAATAAAGAGAAAAATAATTCCCAATGTAATTCCCGATGATCCTGCAATAACGTTAAGTCCACCAAACCACACCAACAATCCAATAGTAATTGAAGTAGACAGTTCTGCAACAGGAAAGAAAATGGAGTTGTACCAAACCGTTTTTATCCATGCCTTTCGGTGCTTGTCGTTAATGGCTCTAAACGCTTTTGATTCGGTCTGCTCACGTGCAAAAAGCTGTACAATACTCATTCCAGATATGCGTTCCTGCACAAAACTGTTCAGGTTTGCCACTTGTGTTCGTACTTCATCAAAAGTAGTTTTCATGGCCTTTTGAAATTTACGCGTAGCAACTAAAATAAAGGGTAATACAGCAAAAACAATTAGTGATAATTTCCAGCTTACAGACCACATCAAAATAATAACTACAAGCATTTTTAGCAAGTCTGCGATTATCATAAACAACCCCTGACTAAAAATACCCGATATGGTTTCTATGTCGCTAACCACACGCGTGACCAATCGACCTACGGCAGAATTGTCATAGTAGGTCATTTTAAATTGCAGCATATGGGTGTAAAGCGTATTGCGTAAATCAAAAATCACGTGTTGCCCCAGCCAATTTGCATAATAAATAAACATGAACTGAAAGATAACTTCCATTACCAAAGTACTGCCCATTAACGCAATAAGCAACAACATACCATCATAGTCTTTGACGGTTATGTAATCGTCGATTGTTATTTTTAACAAGTATGGACTTAATGTGGAAAAACCCGAAAGTAATATTGCAGCCAACAGTACAAAAGCAAATATTTTGCGGTAGGGCTTAACAAACACCAGTAGGCGTTTAAATAAGCTAACATCTAAAATACTATTGGGACTTTTCTTTTCCATGAACTTCAAAGATAGTGTTTGGGTAGCGAATTTTGGTTAAAAATAATCCATGTGCTGGAGCGGAACTTCCAGCTTGCATACGGTCTTCACTGTCAAGCACGGCTTGAAAGCCAGTCATAGATAATTTTCCAGTCCCAACATCTAAAAGCGTTCCAACTATAGCACGCACCATGTTCCGTAAAAAGCGGTTTGCGGAAATATGAAAAGCAAGTCCTGACTGCTGCTGCTCCCAAAAAGCTTCGGTAACATTGCAATCATAGGTTTTCACATCTGTTTTAGAACGCGAAAAACACTTGAAATTGGTGTGTTTTAATAATAAAGCTGCGGCTGTATTCATGGCATCTACATCTAACGGAGCATTGAAAAAATAGGCGTGTTCGTTAGAAAATGGATTTTTTTCACTTGCGATGTAATATATATAGCTTCGAGAAGTAGCATCAAAGCGCGCATGCGCATCAAAGACAACAGCGTGAATGGCTTGAATTGCAATAGAAAATGGTAAAAATCGATTTAATCTAAATGCAAGATCGTTGACTTGTGCTGTGGGAATATCGGCGTCAAAGTGTGCAAACATTTGTTTGGCATGAACGCCTGTATCTGTTCTTCCTGCACCAAGAATTTGAATTTCTTTTCCTAACAATGTACTCAAGGCTTCTTCCAAAACCTGTTGCACGGACACCGCATTAGGCTGGCGTTGCCATCCGTGATATGAAGTTCCTTTGTAAGAAAGTTCTAAAAAGTAACGCAAAGGTGTAATTTTGTACAAAGATGATGAAAAAGATATTGTTGCTTTCAGATACGCATAGTTTTTTAGACCCAAGAGTTTTGGGTTACGCCAAAGATGTGGATGAAATTTGGCACGCTGGAGATATTGGTAATCTAGATGTAACCGACGCACTAAAGAAGCTAAAACCACTTAGAGCTGTTTATGGAAACATTGATAATGCAACAATTCGACAAGAATTTCCTGAAGACTTGTTTTTTGAAATTGAAGGTGTTTCGGTATTTATGACGCACATAGGCGGAAGGCCAAACAGATACGCCAAAGGGATTTCCGAAAAGTTATCTGTGTTAAAACCACAGCTTTTTATTTGTGGACACTCGCATATTTTAAAAGTTGCTTTTGATAAAAACAGCGCGTTGCTTTACATTAATCCAGGTGCCGCGGGAAAACACGGGTTTCACAAAAAGCAAACCTTAATCAAATTTGAAATTGCCAATGGTAAAGCGCAAAATTTAGTAGTTATCGAGCTAGCTGATAAAACGCCCTCTGATTCGTGACCAACGATACTTTCGAATAAACTTTCCTTCTTCTTTAGTTACCAGCTTCGGTTTGTCTTTAAGCCATGCACTCAGAAAGCCTTGAAGTACACCCATTAAGTTTCCGCGCTGTTTTTGCGACCACTTTACAGAAGCAAGAATGCCCAGAAATAATCCATATCCTAATGCATGAAAAACTTCACCTTTGGCTTTTGCAGCGCTAGGATTGTATTGAAATCCTGTTGGGCGCAAGTGTTTTACGCGAAGCGAACTATCTACTTCAACAGCAAAACCGTTAAATAACGCCAACAGTTCGTCTAAAGTATCCCAACCCAGTGCAGGGCGTAGACCGCCAATAGAAGAAAAACAAGGTTTGCTATAAGCCTTTACGGGACCGCGTACATGTTGAGTTGAAATGTTTTCTAGTTCCCAAACACCATTTTTTTCTATGGTTAACACTCCCGAAAACATACCTAAAGTGGTATTACTCGAAAATGATTTTACCATAATTTCTAAATAGTTAGAAGGGAAAATTATATCCGCATCAAACTTACAAACAACGTCCCAAGGAGATGAGAGAGCAGTAAAACCCCGTTCAAAAGCATTAACAACTTTTTGGCCAGGCTGATGAGCAGATTTCTCTTCAGCGGGAATTACACGAATAGAATTGTGCTTTTGTGCCAAAGATTTTGCAATGGACAACGATGCATCTGTGGAGCCATCATCAACTAAAATAAGTTCACTAAACGCAACCGTTTGTGCTAATAAGCTAGTTATGGCATTCTCTAGGTGTGTTTCCTCATTAAAAAAAGGAACAATAATAGCTATCGAAATCACGAAAGGAAATTAATCTGTATCAAAAATAAAAAAAGTTGTATGTTTGCTTAACAGGCAACTACTTCAGCCAACTATATTACAACTTATATTTTACCTATTCACACATGTTTGAATTATCAGAATTAAAAGCAAAAAAACTTGCTGAACTGCAAGAAATTGCAAAAGAATTAGATCTTAAAAAGACTGCAGGGCTTAAAAAAATTGAGCTTACTTACCGCATTATAGATCATCAATCTACCTTACCCGAACCAGGAGAAGCGCCAAAAGAAGCGCCAAAAAAAGCACCAAAACAAACTTCAGCGCAGAAAGAAACAGCTGAAAAGCCTAATAAGACAGCTCGAAAAACAGCTGAAAAGTCTAAAAACGAAAACAAGCCGCAAGAAGAAAAACCCGCACAAAACAAAAACCGTAACAACGGAAATAACGGGAACAACGGCGGAAATAACAGAAACAAAAACAACAATAGAGACAACCGAAATCAAAGCGGTAACGGAAATAATAACAACAAAGACAATCACAACAAAGACAATCGCAATAGATACCGTCAGCCCGATTTCGAGTTTGATGGTATTATAGAAAGCGAAGGGGTTTTGGAAATGATGCCTGAGGGATACGGTTTCCTACGTTCGTCGGATTATAACTATTTGTCTTCACCCGATGATATTTACGTTTCTAATTCACAAGTACGCCTATTTGGGCTAAAAACAGGTGATACGGTTTTAGGTCATATTCGTCCACCAAAAGAAGGTGAAAAGTATTTCCCGCTTATTAAGGTTTCACTTATTAATGGGCTTACACCAGATGTGGTGCGTGACCGTGTTTCATTTGAACACCTAACCCCGCTATTCCCACAAGAAAAGTTTAACATTGGTGACAAACAAAGCACTATCTCTACACGAGTAATGGATTTGTTTTGTCCTATCGGAAAAGGGCAACGTGGTATGATTGTATCGCAGCCCAAAACAGGGAAAACGATGTTGCTTAAAGACGTGGCAAATGCCATTGCTGCAAACCACCCAGAAGTGTACCAGATTATTTTACTTATAGACGAGCGTCCAGAGGAAGTTACTGATATGCAACGCAACGTAAAGGGTGAAGTAGTTGCTTCTACCTTTGACGAGCCTGCAGATCGCCACGTAAGAGTTGCGAATATTGTATTGGAAAAGGCAAAACGCCTTGTAGAATGTGGTCATGATGTGGTTATCCTATTGGATTCCATCACTCGATTGGCACGTGCTTACAATACCGTACAGCCTGCATCTGGTAAGATCCTTAGCGGTGGTGTAGATGCCAATGCACTACACAAACCAAAGCGTTTCTTTGGTGCAGCTCGAAATATTGAAAATGGTGGATCTCTCTCTATTATTGCTACAGCACTAACAGAAACCGGCTCTAAAATGGACGAGGTTATTTTTGAAGAGTTTAAAGGAACAGGTAATATGGAATTGCAGCTTGATCGCCGTATCTCCAACCGTCGTATTTTCCCAGCCATTGATTTGGTGTCTTCCAGCACACGTCGTGATGATATCTTATTGGATGAAAAAACCATTCAACGCATGTGGATTATGCGTAAATACCTAGCCGACATGAACCCTGTTGAAGCCATGGAGTTTATCAGCGACCGCATCAAGAAATCCCTTAACAACGAAGAATTTTTGATTTCGATGAATGCCTAGCATTTTAAGGATATATAAAATAAAAAAGGCGTCCAAATGGACGCCTTTTTTATTTTGTAGTATGTGCAACGAGTTAAAGTGTGCTTACGTGTTTGGTAAGTTTAGACTTTAGGTTTGCAGCTTTATTGTTGTGAATGATGTTGTTTTTAGCCAACTTATCAATCATAGATACCACAAGCGGAAGCTTGGTTTCGGCATCTTTTTTCTTTTCTAACGCTTTAAAATCGCGAATAGCGTTACGGGTTGTTTTGTGCTGAAAACGGTTACGTTGACGCTTAGTTTCGTTTGAACGAATTCTTTTTAAGGCGGATTTATGATTTGCCATATTTTAATTTTTGTAGCCCGTAGGGGAATCGAACCCCTCTTACCAGGATGAAAACCTGGCGTCCTAGCCGATAGACGAACGGGCCTCCCGGTTTAACGAGGTGCAAATTTATACTTAAAATTAATAATACACAACCTATAATTTAAACAAAAAAAGGCTTAGGGATTCTTTTTTTTCTAAACGGAAGAATTTTAACATTTCAGAACGAAAATAATATGTAAATTTGAGTGTCCCAATCTTATAATTAATGTGTTACTCCAAAAAACTTACCTATTTATATTTCGTACTCTTCGCGTTTAATTACGTGGCATTTGGGCAATCTACTGAAATGCATATACATTTAGGAAAAGCAAATCTAGCCCTTTCGGGGTATGACGTAGTTGCCTATTTTCACCACACTGCAGTAAAGGGCAATACAAAGTTTGAGGCGATGCACCACGAAGGTAAATACCGTTTTAGCAGTTTAAACAACAAATTACTCTTTGAGAAAAACCCAAAAAAGTACCTCCCTCAATATGGAGGTTGGTGCGCTTATGCCATGGGATATAGCGGCGAAAAAGTACCCATAGACCCCGAATCCTACACTATTGAAAATGGCAAACTCTACCTTTTCTACAAATCATTTTTTAACGACACAAAAGCAAAATGGATTAAAAACATATCAGATTTAAAAGAAAAAGCTGATACTAACTGGAATACACTTTTAATAAACCAAAACCATGAAAACAAAAATTGACTTTTTTCTACGATTGATAACATCCATTATCCTGTTTCAATCCTTGTATTTTAAATTCACCGGGCACAAAGAAGCCGTACATATATTTTCCACACTAGAAGTTGAGCCATGGGGAAGAATTCTTTTAGGCTGTATTGAATTCATTATTGGTGTCATGCTTCTATTACCAAAATCAAAATTCTATGGAGTCATTGGAGCCATTGGATTAATGGTTGGCGCCATTGGCACCCACCTGTTTACCCCAGTTGGAATTGTAGTACAGTGGGGCAATAAATCTGACAACGGTCAACTTTTTGGCATGGCTATTGTTGCTTTTCTGTGTAGTGTTATTAGTTTTTTAATCCAAAGAAAAGCAGTGCAAAAACAGCAGCTCAGCTAAATTAACACCAAACACTGCGCCCTAAATACAATGAATTTAAAACGCATATATCATTACGAGTTTTGGCCTTTTTGGGCGTTTTATATTCCGGCGTATTTCTACTATTTCTGGCTGGCGTTAAAAGCTAGAAAATGGGTCTATTTTTCTGTTCTTAACCCTTGCATGAACTTTGGTGGAGCGTTCCTTAGTTCTAAATTTAACTACCTAAAGCAGTTGCCTGACAACTGGAAACCAAAGACAATATTTCTAAACGCAAATGAGGATATAACTGAAGTTCAAAAAAAAATAAAGAAGAAAAAAATACACTTCCCTTTGATTGTAAAACCAGATATGGGAGAAAGGGGTAAAAATGTTAAATTAATTGCAACACTATCCGAATTAAACCAATATCTCAAAAAAACTACTCAAGCTTCAATCGTGCAAGAATACATCACTTACCCAATAGAACTTGGCATATTGTTTTACTGGGATACAGCTAATAATCCCAAAATAAGTTCTGTTGGGATAAAAGCGTTTTGTGAGATAGTGGGTACAGGAACGGATTCATTAGCAGCACTAGTTAAAAAGAATCTTCGAATAGCACACCGCGTTGATGATTTAAAAACTACATTTTCAGAGAAATGGCATACAATTATTCCAAAAGGAGAAAAGATTCTTATGGAACCCATCGGAAATCACAACCTTGGAACGAAACTTTTAGATGCCAGAAAGCACTTTTCGACAGACATGCTTAGGTGGACAGCGGAATGTGTTCGTCAAATTCCTGGGTTTGATTACGGTCGGTTGGATGTTAAAATCAAAAACTGGGACGCATTTAAATCAAAAGATGGAATCAAGGTTCTTGAGATCAATGGAGTAAATGCTGAACCCCTACATATTTACGATCCGAGTTATTCAATATGGGGTGCGTATAGAGATATATTTTATCATATGGACATCATTTATACACTCAGTAAAGAGAAACTAAAAAATAATACTAAAACACAATCGCTCTATAATTTTTTTCGTGGCAGTAGAGAGGTTTTAAAAACTAAAAACATAACTCAAATATTAGAACCATGAATATTAAGTTGCACAAAGTAGTGCTTGGCGACCTCAAAAACCTACTTAAAAACATATCAGACACGTCGTTTTCTAAAAAAAATAATTCCTTGTTTGGAGCTTCAATTGGAGAACATTTTCGACATATAATTGAATTTTATTCATGTGTTTTAGACAACAAAAACCAAGGTGTTATCAATTATGATTTAAGAAAGAGAGACCATATTTTGGAAACCAAAACAAATGCCGGAATTAATGTGATTGATCATGTGCTCACTACACTTCAGCAATTAAAATCACATCAGGATATTCCAATCACAATAGAAACGTCTTTAAATAAAAATCAATCTGTCCCGAAGGTCTCATCGTCTTTTTTTAGAGAGCTTATGTATTGTATGGACCATTGTATCCATCATCAAAGTCTTATAAAAATAGGACTTATTGAACAAGGGCTAGTTGATATCGTTGATGCAAATTTTGGAGTAGCCTTTTCAACTCAACAGTATAGAAATCAATGTGCGTAGTCAGCTTTTTTAAAACAGAACAGGGATTCTTTTTTACCAGTAATAGGGACGAGAAGAACAACCGTCCTACAATACATCCAAAAATCTACACCCATAAAAATCAACGTTTTATTTATCCAAAAGATGTAGAAAAAGGAGGCACTTGGTTTGCGCTTGATTCGCATAAAAAAAAGGTGGCATGTTTATTAAATGTAACTGGAAAACAACCCGATTCAGTTAAAAAAACGAGTCGTGGAAAAGTGCCCATAGAATACCTCATCGATGAAAAAATAATTTTATCTGAACGTTTTTTACATCAAACTGCACCTTTTACATTGATATGTATTCAGTTTAAAAATACCTTTTTTTTAGAAGAATACAACTGGAATGGTCAAAAATTAACCCTAAAAGTACTGGACGAAAACGCACCCCATCTATGGTGCTCCAATACACTGTATAGCTTAGCAGAAAAAGAGCGTTTAGGGAGCTTGTTTGCTAGTCAGGTGCAGGGCTTGACCACAACAAAAAAAACAATTGATTTTCATAAATCAATAGCCCAAAACGCAAATAACAATGTTTTTATTAAGAAAGATAATACGCTACAAACTGTAAGTGTGACCTGCTTGTATGGGCGAAAAATTGGGGAAACTATAACCTACGAAAACTTAATTAACTGTTCAACCAATACACTTACGACAACTTCCTAATACGCTTTGGCAAATAAAACACGCTGTTGGGCTGCTTTTCCAGAATATACACATGTGCCATTTTCAGCTTTATTTTCGAGAGGGATACAACGAATGGTGGCTTTTGTTGCTTCCTTGATTGCTGTTTCGGTAGCTTCTGTGCCGTCCCAAAAGGCAGAAACAAAGCCTCCTTTGGTTTCCAAAACTTCCTTAAAAGCGTCAAACGTATCCACTTCTGTGGTATGATTAGCTCTAAAATCTTTGGCGCGCTCAAATAAAGCGAGTTGAATTTCTTCAAGTGTTGATTGGATATCAGTGACCAAATCAGCTTGGGCAACGCTCTTTTTTGAAAGGGTATCACGGCGTGCCAATTCTACAGTGCCATTTTCCAAATCTCGTGGTCCGATGCCAATGCGCAACGGCACACCTTTTAGCTCATATTCGTTAAACTTAAAACCAGGTTTGTGCGTATCACGGTTATCAAAATGCACGCGAATGTCTGCCTTGCGAAGCGCCTCAACTATGGGCGCAACAGCAGCGGCAATTGCAGCGCGCTGTTCATCGCCTTTATAAATAGGAACTATTACCACTTGATGCGGTGCTAATTCGGGAGGTAAAACCAAACCATTATCGTCGCTATGTGTCATGATAAGCGCACCCATAAGTCGAGTAGATACACCCCACGAAGTTGCCCAAACATGTTCCAATCCGCCTTCTTTGGTAGCAAATTTCACATCAAAAGCTTTGGCGAAATTCTGTCCTAAAAAATGCGAGGTTCCTGCTTGCAAAGCCTTTCCATCTTGCATAAGTGCCTCTATACAATAGGTTTCTACGGCACCTGCAAAACGCTCTGACGCAGATTTGACGCCTTGTATAACGGGAATGGCCATATACTGTTCTACGAAATCAGCATATACACCATTCATGCGTTTGGTTTCTTCCAATGCTTCTGCTTCGGTAGCGTGAGCGGTGTGTCCTTCTTGCCATAGAAACTCGGCAGTTCGTAGAAATAAACGTGTGCGCATTTCCCAGCGCACCACATTTGCCCATTGATTTAATAAAATTGGTAAATCGCGATAGGACTGAATCCAGTTTCTGTAGGTATTCCAAATAATGGCTTCACTTGTGGGTCTTACGATAAGCTCTTCTTCCAGTTTTGCTTTTGGATCCACGCGTAGTTTCCCAGGTTTATCGGGGTCATTTTCTAAGCGGTAATGTGTTACTACAGCGCATTCTTTAGCAAAACCTTCCGCATTTTGCTCTTCGGCTTCAAACAAACTTTTAGGTACAAAAAGAGGGAAATAGGCATTGCTATGTCCTGTTTCTTTAAATTTTTTATCCAAAATGGCCTGCATGCGTTCCCAAATAGCAAATCCATACGGCTTGATGACCATGCAACCACGCACGGCTGAATTTTCTGCTAAATCGGCTTTTACCACCAGTTCATTATACCATTTTGAGTAGTCCTCGCTTCGCGTTGTTAAATGCTTCCCCATAAGTTTGGCACAACTTTTGTTTTTAGTTAGTTGTAATGCA
>JAACDD010000010.1 GCA_009937085.1 Bacteroidota bacterium | reverse complement strand
GATGATACACCCATTACTTGGTTGCATCGTGACGATCGCTTTTTTGAAAAACTAGCCACACCAGACGTTAGTGTAGCCGATCTGATAGGCGACGTTGATCCCATTAAAGCAGCAAACCTCAAACTGTCCTATGCCGATGAGCGTGTGATTCATTTTGGGATGATTCCAAGAGCGCACCGCTGCATATTTGTCTTAAATGAATTGCCTGATTTGCAAGCACGGATTCAGGTGGCACTTTTTTCCATTTTACAAGAAAAAGAAATTCAAATTCGTGGGTTTAAGCTTCGATTGCCTATTGAAACTCAGTTTGTTTTTACGGCCAACCCTGAAGATTATACCAACCGAGGAAGTATCGTGACACCGCTTAAAGACCGTATCGGTTCTCAAATTCTGACGCACTACCCACACAACTTGGAAACGGCTAAGGCTATAACCCGTCAGGAAACCCATACCAACACGGCAGTGCAGCAGGCCATTCACGTTCCTGAATTGGCCCGTGATATTTTGGAGCAGATAGGTTTTGAAGCTAGAAAAAGTGAATATGTAGATTCCAAAAGTGGCGTGAGTGCGCGTATGAGTATCACGGCTTTTGAAAACCTAATGAGTGCTGCAGAACGCCGCATGCTGTTGTCTGGCGAGCAAAACACGTGTATCAGAATGTCTGACTTTTTGGGGATTATTCCTGCTATAAATGGAAAAGTAGAATTGGTCTATGAAGGCGAGCAAGAAGGGGCAGAGCAGATTTCGTTTCACTTAATCAATCAAGCTGTAAAAAGCTTATTTCCATCATATTTTCCAGACATAAAAAAGCTTGAAAAGCAAGATGAAGAAGGTCCTTATGACCAGTTGTTGGGGTGGTTTTATGGGGATAACGAATTGTTTTTGGAAGACAGCCTCCCTGACAACGTCTATCACGACACTTTAATGGGTGTTCCCAATTTGGAAAAACTAGTGGTAACGCACCAAGCAGATTGCCTCTCTGAAGATCAGTTTTTTATGATGGAGTTTTTATTGTGGGGACTTGAAGCAAACAAAAAGCTAAATAAATACCGCACCATGGAAGGGTTTCAGTTTAAAGACGGACTTGGAAATTTATTGGCAGGGCTTTAAGGGCTAGTTAGCTACTCATTAAAATTAAGCGCATTGTCAATAAGCGCTAGGTGCGAATAGGCTTGAGGGAAATTCCCTAGCAGTCGTTTTGAGTTAAAGTCAATGTCTTCACTGAACAATCCCAAGTGGTTGCTGTAACCCAATAATTTATCAAAAAGGGCTTTTGCGTTATCCTCTTCACCAATTTTATACAAGCTGTTGATGAACCAAAATGTACAGACTGTAAACGAGGAGCTTGGCAGGCCAAAATCATCTTCATTTTTGTAGCGATATAAAAGGCCTTCGTGCATCAATTCTTTTTCAATGGCCTTTACAGTTTTGACGTATTTGGGGTCTTTACCTTCAATAAAGCCGTAGTATTCCATCAGCAATACGGATGCATCTAGGTGTTCGGATTGGTACGACTGTGTAAAGGCTTGCTTTTCTTCATTCCACGCGTTTTTCATGATGTCGCTGTGGATTTCTTCCCGCAACGACTCCCATTTGGTTGCTGATTTGCCGCCTTCAATAAGCTTGGATATTTTAATAGCCCGATCAACAGCCACCCAACACAACAGCTTCGAAAAGGTAAAATGGCGGTCTTCTTCCCTAAATTCCCAAATTCCCTTATCAGCCAATTGCCAATTTTTTCGCACCACCCACACTATAGACTTTACAATGGTCCACAGTTCTTCGTGCTTTTCATCGTCTTGCGTATAGCTTTCAATTTGATAGTGAATCACATCCATTAAAATACCGTAAATGTCATTTTGCTTTTGGATATAAGCGGCATTACCAACACGTACGGGTCTTGAGCCTTTATAGCCATCGAGGTGTTCTAGTGTTTCTTCGGTCAGTGTTTTTTCTCCACTGATGCCATACATGATTTGCAACTTTTCGTTCTTATCGGGAACCAAATCAATAATGTAGCGGATAAAGTTTTTGACAATTTGGGTGTGGCCCAGCTTGGCAATAACCTTAATTACCATTGAGGCATCCCGAATCCAGCAAAAACGGTAATCCCAGTTGCGTACTTCGCCTATGGTTTCTGGCAAGGAGGTAGTCGCTGCTGCCAATACGGCACCTGTTTTTTCAAATGTGAGCAATTTCAGTGTCATTGCGCTACGCAATATTTCTTCGTTATAGTGTTCAAAAGAAGGCGTCTTATGACACCAGTTTAACCAATAGACCTTGGTACGTTCAAATTCAAACAGCGTATGGTCTAAGGTTGGTGTCTGTATCTTTTCATTATAAGACACACTCATAAAGTGATCTTGGGTGAGCGTTAGTTCTGTTGCATTTAGAATGGCATTTTTGTCCAAGTCGGTATACAAAAACAAGGTGTCATAGTTTTTGTCGTCCACCACACTGACAAGGAAATGTTCTTTTACATAATTTTTGGTCTCACCAACGGCATATTCCAATCTCGGGTCGTAAATAACACGGTATTTGGGTGCTCCTTTAAGGTGTTTTAAAACACGTGTAATTTCGGGTGGCGCATAATAGACATTATCGTCTTTTTTGTAGCGCGGCATATAGTCAATGACTTCAAAAGCGTCGTCGCCGTTAGAAAAATGTGTACAAAGAATGCTTGTATTTTCAATATAAAACTGTGAGATGGTATAATTCTCATCACAGGAAATTTTAAACTGCCCACCGATATTCTCATCGAGAATTTTCCCAAAAACAGACGGAGAATCAAATTGTGGTAAACAACACCAATCTATT
>JAACDD010000077.1 GCA_009937085.1 Bacteroidota bacterium | reverse complement strand
ATAGACAAAATCGTTTTGAAACACCTTATATATTTTATTCATTTTTTGATCCCACCGTGGGGTATCCCCTTGATATATGTCCTGTACAGCTGCAAACAAAGCAAAGTCTTTCACGTGGGTTACTAGCGAGTTAAAACCACTCATTGCTGCAATGGGGCTATCCTTTTGCCAATAGGAAAGGTGAATTGGATTGATCACCCAACTTTCGGCTACTATGCTAAAGTTAGGGTATTCATCCATGATGGCTTTTGCCCATTGCGTTATTTCATCTCTGCTGTTATAAGGATACGTATCTACCCTATATCCAGATAGGTCGGCATACTCAACCCACCAGATTGCATTTTGTGTAAGGTAGCTCAGCAACTGAGGCTGTTTTTGGTTAAGGTCAGCCATGGATTTTACAAACCACCCGTCTACCAATAATTTTACATCTGATTCAGCTGCATAAGGGTCAGTGAAAATTTCCTTTGCATGACTTGTTTCTGTATAGGTATCCCATTGGTTTATCCAATCAGGAGCAGGCAAATCTTTTATCATATAATGCTCAAGACTCCAATGGTTTACCACGTAATCCATGATGAGTTTCATATTTCTTTTCTTCATCTCCCCTGACAACTTTTTATACAAATCATTGGACCCAAAGCGCCTATCGATTTGATATACATCGCTTGCAGCATACATATGGTAAGAACCGCTGGGATCATTATCCTCTGCCACTGGCGTATTCCAAATGGCTGTAACGCCCAAATCCCCTATATAATCTAAATGGTCGATGATGCCTTGCAAATCTCCACCGTGTCGGGCCCATGGGTCTTTTCTGTTGGGCTTGTCCAAAAGTTCAGGATGCGCATCATTAGAAGGGTCGCCATTGGCAAAACGATCGGGCATTATAAGGTAAATAAAATCAGAGCTGTCATATCCCTTACGTTCGGCAGAACCCACACGTCTTTCCATAAGTTTATAAGGAATTTGGATTGACGCCTTTTGGGAATGTCCCAAAACCAATTGATAACTCCCTGGTTTGGTAGTGGCAAGGTCCAAGTAAACAAACAAATAATTTTTACTTTCTAAACGGACCACATCAGTTATTGTTAGATTATTAGAAGTAACCTCATATTCAGCTAAGTCATCTCCATATAGGGTTAGCATCAAATTGGTATTATGCATACCGGACCACCACATAGGGGGCTCAACTTTACTGACTTGTGCACTAAGGTTTAAGCAAACAAAAAGGAGTACTAATTTTTTCATATGATAATTATGATAATACAGGTTTAGGCGTTAAGGAAACACTTTCTCCATTCAAAAACACAGCACGAGGCTCCCCTTCAATTAGGGTAACTCGTGACTCGGATGTAGAAACAAAAAGCTCAAGAATAGCGCCTCTAAAATTGATTTTAAAAGAGAAGGAAGTCCACGCTTTTGGTAGTTGTGGCGAAAAATAGACCGCATCGTTTTTAATACGCATACCTCCAAAACCTTCTACAACACTCAGCCAGGTTCCTGCCATTGATGTAATGTGTAATCCCTCATCAACTTCTGCATTATAGTCGTCTAAGTCAAGACGTGATGTGCGTAAATAAAATTCATAGGATTGCTCTACCCTACCCAATGCAGCAGCAAGAACCGCATGTATTGATGGGGAAAGCGAAGATTCATGAACCGTAAATGGTTCATAAAAGTCGAAATTTCGCTCTAATTGTTCTTTAGAAAAGTGATCCTCAAAAAAATAAAATCCTTGCAATACATCAGCCTGCTTTATATAGGGAGAACGCAAAATCCGATCCCATGACCAATGTTGATTTATGGGCCTTTCTTCGGCAGGAATTAGCGAGGTCTCTTTTAAGTCTTTGTCTAAAAACCCGTCTTGCTGCAAGAACACGTCATGCTTGGCATCGTGTGGCAGGTAAATTCCACGTGTTTTTTCTTTCCAGTCTAATACTTCGGATTGGCTTAGACTAAGTCGGTCGTAAATGGCTTGATGTACTTTTGGTTTTTCTTTTGCGATTTGCTCCAGTCTATTGCCTGCAAACTCCATACACCATTTTGCAGCATAATTTGTATACCAGTTGTTATTGACATTGTTTTCATACTCATTGGGTCCTGTAATCCCCAAAATGACATATTTGTTTTTGTTTTCAGAAAAATTTACCCTTTGGGCCCAAAACCTAGCAATTCCAACTAATACATCAATTCCTTTAGTTTCGACATAGGCCGTTTTACCTGTGTAGCGCTCATAAGCGTATATCGCATAAGCAATGGCAGCATTTCGATGTATTTCCTCAAAGGTGATCTCCCATTCGTTATGACACTCTTCCCCATTCATGGTTACCATTGGATATAAGGCTGCTCCTGAATTAAAACCTAATTTGGCTGCATTTTCTATGGCTTTTTGTAAATGTTTATGACGGTAATTGAGTAGGTTTTCTGCTACCGATTCATTTTTGGTTGCCATATAAAAAGGGAAGCAATAGGCTTCGGTGTCCCAATAGGTACTACCGCCATATTTTTCGCCTGTAAATCCTTTGGGGCCTATATTAAGCAATGCGTTTTTACCGGTATAGGTTTGGTTGAGTTGGAAGATGTTGAATCGTATTCCTTGTTGGGCTTTAGTATCCCCATCAATGGATATATCTGCCACTTTCCAAATGCCATCCCAGTGTTTTTTTTGCAAATCGAGTAAGGCATCGAAGCCTTTGTTAAGTGCGTTTTGGGCAATTTGTTTCACATGGCTTTGGCAGCTTTTATGAGGTTGCTGCAGCGAGGAACAATAACCGCCCATTTTTTCAACAACTACCTCTTCATACGGTGCTAATTTAGCATCCAACACAAAAGCAATGCGCCCTGTGGTTTCCTCACAAAAATATTCTTTTGAAGGGGCAGCGTTAACACAAAAAGACACCCCTTGATAGGTACAAACGTCAAAGTCAGATTTATGTGTTTTGGTATGCAACATGGCAAAATTTACATCCCTGTTTTGACCAATATACGCCCAAAAAGGATCATCCCAATTGCTGTCTTTGTTCTTGATATTTCCGTCAATATATGGGCTAACCCTAATTTGCGCAGCTTGATCATGAAGTTTGACCGTATATTTGATGCACCCCAATTCTTCTTGGAAAAGCGCTAAAAATCGTGCGGAATTGATGGTAAGTTTTATGCCTTCTGGGGTGGTAAGCGTGACCTCACGTGAATATAAGCCGCTTTGCATATCAAGCGTTCTGCTAAAATCATGTATCGTGGCTGTATTAAGATCTACTGCAACGTTATTGCAATGTACGTCAATGCCGATCCAATTGGGTGCATTAAGTACCTTGGCAAAATACTGTGGGTATCCATTTTTCCACCAACCTACTTTGGTCTTATCTGGATAATAAACGCCTGCAACATAGCTTCCTTGAAAACTTTGGCCTGTGTACTGTTCTTCAAAATTAGCGCGATGCCCCATCGCACCGTTGCCGAGGCTAAAAATACTTTCAGCCGATTCAACATAATCTGCGTGAAACGAATCTTCTATGATTTTCCATGGGTCTGCGACAATGTGATTTACTCTCATGCTACTCCCTTAATTTTAATTTGATTTAATTGTCCCAAGGATAGGTTTTTTGCGTTGTCTAGTACCAAGTGGGCTTTCTGTAGTTCACTGGCATCACCCAATCCAATTACTTTCATATTAGCGGTTAAAGCAGCTTCTACTCCAGCTGGGGCATCTTCTAAGACCACACAATCTTGTGGCGATACACCCATATGATGTGCGGCCTTTAAAAAAACTTCAGGGTTGGGTTTCGATTTTGAAACATCATTCCCATCTACAATGACATCAAAAACATCCAACAGCCCAAGTTTGTCAAGGACAAAACGTGCATTTTTACTGGCAGAGCCTAGGGAAACCAATACGCCACTAGCTCTGAGTGCCTCAATTAAGGGCGCAATTCCAGGCAAAACATGTTCTGGCGTTAATTGATTACAAAAATTTAAATAGATTTCATTTTTTCGGTGTGCTACATCCAGCAGTTGTTCAGTCGTTGTGTGAACATTTGCCCATTGCGCTATCTTGTTTACAGAATCCATGCGACTTACACCCTTTAATTGTTCGTTGTCTTCGTGTTTGAGGGCATAATCCCATTCCGAAGCAAGGGTTTTCCATGCATTATAATGAAATTGAGCCGTGTCTACAATTACGCCATCGAGGTCAAAAATGACTGCTTGGATATTATGCATGGTATCTGATGGCATTTTTTTCTGTGATTAAAAGATTACAAAAACCAGATATAAATAGGGAGATTCCGGCTGCGACCAATGCAAAAATAGCTGTGTCACCAAATAGGCTTGCCGCAAAATTGACCCCGTTTAGGGCTGCGACTATTTGTGGTAAAACAATAAACATATTGAATACTCCCATGCTGATGCCCATTTTTTCAGGATCAACTACGCTGGAAAGCATGGCATACGGCATGGATAGTATACTACCCCAGGCAATGCCCACGCATGCGAACCAATACTTTAAATGGCTTGGGTCAGGAAACCAATACATGGCAATAAATCCAAAACTGCCAATAAAAAGGGAGCCCATATGAATCATACGCCTATTAATGGTTCGCTTGGCAGTATAGAAACTTAAAAGCAAAGCAAAAGCCATAGACGAAAGACCATAAATACCCATATTTGACCCCACAAGATTAGAAGCCTTTTGAAATGCGGTATTTTCTGTCTGAAAACGAGCTTCGTCTGCTGGGTTTGAAAAATCAAAGCTTAGCTCAATTGGAGCAGGGGCTTGGTAAACATGTTCCGTAAGTGCTGGATTAGCCAAACTCCACATGGCAAAAAATGCAAACCAACTAAAAAACTGGACAACCCCAAGTTTAATCATCGTTTTGGGCATGCTACGCATGTAAGTAATAACCTCACTCAAAAGGTTTCCATCTTCTTTTTTCTTTTTGAATGCTACTAAATCCTCAGGCGGGTATTCCTTGGTCGTAAATACTGTATATAGGATGCTAGCCAGAAAAACAAAAGCACCAATTGAAAATGCAACTTTCACACTCATGGGAATGACACCAGGTGCAGCAGCATCACTCAAGCCTAGTTCAGAAACCATCCAAGGTAAATTACTAGCAATCCATGTTCCGATACCAATAATTAGGGTCTGAATTACAAATCCATAGGAACGTTGTTGGTCTGGGAGTTTATCAGCAACCAAAGCCCTAAAGGGTTCCATACTGATATT
>JAACDD010000009.1 GCA_009937085.1 Bacteroidota bacterium | reverse complement strand
TAAAAAAAAAGATGGAGATTTAGCCTAAAAGCGTAAGAACAGTTTAAAATTTTCTATTGGAGTCTTTGCGTTTTTATCTACAACAACGATTCCTAACTTATAAAAATCAATAGCGTAGGCATGATGGTTTAGACTTAGGAGTTCCTTCCATGCACGTTGCATTTCAGCGTTCCAGTTTATATCATCAAAAATGAAAATGGCTTTATCGGCTACGGATTTTAACAAGAGTTGGTAGTAGTGTAGAGTAGGTTCGTATTTGTGGTTACCATCTATAAAAATAATTTCATATGCGATTCCTTCATCTATAATTTGAGGTAATGCAGCGTCGTAAAATGCATTATGAACACTAACATTCACCAAGCCATCTGGGTCAATTTCTTTAAAACGCTGCTGCGCAATCTCACATAATCCTTTCACACCTTCTATTGTAGTAAAGACGCCTTTTTGGTTAAGAGTTTTAGCATTTTCTTTTAAGGCAGTTAAAAAATACTGCCCTGAAATACCCAAGTTTGTGCCAATTTCTAATGCTCGCGTGCTTTGCGATTTGCGTATGAGATTAAAATAAAAATGGGACCAAATTTTTGGTGTGGCTGCAGAATGGCATATTTCAGATACATTTCTTTTTAAGCCTTCCTCAAAAATGGAATAATCAATTTCTCTATTGTCAGACAGAAGTTGTGTTCTGAATTTTTCTAAATACTCAAATACAGATATCAGTTTGTTGTCAATAGGCTTTTTGTTATTCGATGCTAAATAAGCCGCAACAATTTCACTTCCAAAACTTTTTTGCAACAGTTTTTTGCGTGTTGATTTGTGGTTAAAATAAACTTCAAATAGGTGCGCTAATTTTTTAATCTTTCTCATTCGGTTAGCAAGCGAAGAACGGTAGTTGTTTTAAAAAGGAATTAATAGCTAAAAACTTCTATGGAACTCAACCTTCCACCGCCTCTCTTTTCACTACCAGCCGCCACATAAATAGCGTTTTTATGCACAACGGATGAAGTACCGTGTCTTCCTACTTTCATGGGTGCCAACAGCGTCCATTCCCCAGTTGTGACATTTAATTTTTGTGTTTGATTATGTGCGAGTTTTTGATTGCTTTCACCCCCGAAATAAATCAAATCATTATTGAGTTTCACAACAGATCCTGCCGCGGTGGGAACAGGCAAGGGATTTTTCATGGTAAACCATTTTTGAAGTTCAAAATCGTAACAATCAACCTGCGGAACGGTAGCGCCAAAAAACGCACCAAAGTTTTTGGGATAATGCACACTGGTGTTTCGTCCTCCAATGCAATAAAGTTTGTTGTTATGCACCACGGCACTGTAGTGATCGCGAATATGAGGCGCATCGGTTAAGGTTTCCCATGTATTTGTTTTTGGATCAAAACAATCAAAATAATTGGTTGTACCACTTGTGTGACCTAGTTTAATACCGCCTGCTAGGTAGATTTTATCATTATAAACAACAGCTCCTGCACCACCACGCTGTCTGTTTTTAGGAATTGCGGCACCTTTTTCCCAAGTATCTGTTTTGGGATAATACATCCATACGTGTTCAAGTGGTTTTTCTTTGGGGTAACGCCCCGTCATTCCGCCAACAATATAGATGATGTCTTTATAAACAACTGCTTGGAAATGATGTATTTCAATGGGGGATTTTCCTTTTGCTTTCCAACGTTTGGTTTTGGGGTTAAATACATCAACAGGATGGATACCACGCCCTCCAATCAAATAGAATTTTCCTTTATACTCAACAAAAGCATTTTCATGGCGTCCATTAGGCAATTCTTTTGTTTCAATGGTTTCCCATGTATATTCCTGAATTTGTGCCGTAACACCACCACAAAATAGTATAAAAACGACAGTCAAAATACACTTAAACAGATGTCTCATTATCTAAAAATTACAATTGATTTGGGGTAAAAGTACTTAAGTTTTGCCTATATACATAAAAGCAGTACATTTGCCCACCTCTTGAGAAGCGCTTTAGAGTAATATCAAGAGAAAACAAACACTAACCCTTCTGTAAAGCAGCGCTTTTACTCAGCTTAGCAGAATACAAACAAACGCAGCATGGCTGAAGAAAACCAACCCCTAGAGGAAGCAACACAAGAAGTTGCTCCTACCCAAACCGCTACTGAAGATGTACAATCTGAAACAGTAGAAACACCACAAGAAGACACTACACCAACCGTTTCACCCGATGAATTTTTAGCCAATTTTGACTGGCAAAATTACGAAGAGGGCATTGAAGCTGTTGAAGATGTTAAGCTAAAAGAATTTGAAACGCTTGTAGCTGAAAATTTTGTTGATACGCAAGGATCTGATGTTGTTCAAGGAAAAGTAATCCACATGACAGATCGCGAAGCGATTATTGACATCAACGCCAAATCTGAAGGCGTTATTTCGTTGAACGAATTTCGTTACAACCCAGACCTAAAAGTAGGTGACACGGTTGAAGTAATGATTGACACTCGTGAAGACAAAACAGGTCAACTTATATTATCTCACCGCAAGGCACGTACCATCATGGCATGGGATCGTGTAAATACTGCCCACGACACACAAGAAGTGGTAACAGGATTTGTTAAGTGTCGTACCAAAGGTGGAATGATTGTCGATGTATTTGGTATTGAGGCATTCTTGCCTGGTTCGCAAATTGATGTAAAGCCTATACGTGATTACGATCAGTACGTAAATAAAAACATGGAATTTAAGATTGTTAAAATCAACCATGAGTTTAAAAACGTAGTAGTATCGCACAAAGCACTGATTGAGGCAGATATCGAAGAACAAAAGAAAGAAATCATTGCGCAGCTTGAAAAAGGCCAAGTTCTTGAAGGAACGGTAAAAAACATTACATCTTATGGTGTGTTTATCGACCTTGGAGGTGTAGACGGATTGGTACACATTACCGATTTATCTTGGAACCGCATCAGCCATCCAAGCGAAATTTTGGAAGTAGAGCAGCAGCTTAACGTGGTAATCCTTGACTTTGATGATGATAAGTCACGTATTCAATTAGGTGTAAAACAACTTACGCAACATCCTTGGGAAGCCATTGGCGATACCATGAAAGAAGGTGAAACAGTTAAAGGTAAAGTAACTGTTATTGCTGATTACGGTGCATTTGTTGAAGTAGCTCCTGGAGTAGAAGGACTTGTTCACGTTTCTGAAATGTCTTGGAGTACGCACCTGCGTTCTGCACAAGACTTTGTAAAAGTTGGCGATGAAGTCGAAACGGTAATTTTAAACCTTGACCGCGAAGAACGTAAAATGTCTTTAGGTATCAAGCAATTATCACAAGATCCATGGACAGACATTACCATCAAATACCCGTTAGGTTCTAAGCACACAGGTGTTGTACGAAACTACACGAACTTTGGAGTGTTTGTAGAACTTGAAGAAGGGATTGACGGATTAATTTATATCTCTGACCTTTCTTGGACAAAGAAAGTGAAGCATCCTTCTGAGGTTGTAACTGTTGGTCAAGAACTTGATGTTATTGTTCTTGAACTCGATGTAGACGGACGCAAACTTAGTCTTGGACACAAACAAACGACAGACAACCCTTGGGAGAAATATGCAAAAGATTACGCAGAAGGTTCTGTTCACGAGCTTGCATTAACTGAAATTGTAGACAAAGGTGCAACCATTGTCCTCAACGATGATATTACGGCTTTTGTTCCTGGACGTCACTTAGACAAACAAGACGGAACAAAACTTACTAAAGGAGAAACAGCAGAGTTTAAAGTAATTGAGTTTAACAAAGACTTTAAGCGTGTTGTGATGTCGCATGCAGCTATATATAAAGGAGTTGAAGCAGATAATGTTAAAACGGCTAAGCGCAAAATGTCAGACAATGCAGAGAGATCTACCCTTGGTGATTTGGACGCACTTGCAGCACTAAAGCGTAAGATGGATGGCGATGCCTAAATCGATATAAGCTAAAAAACAAAAGGGGCGTTTAACGCCCCTTTTTTTATGCAATATTTTTAGCTATAAAATCGCCTACCTGTGAAGTGGTATATTTGTTTTCAGGGAAAACTTCTGGGGTACAAACCTTTTGAGCAAGCGCCAAATCCACCGCTTCGGTGATGGCTTTAGCTTCCGTATCCATGTCAAAATGCGTAAGCATCATGGCTGCAGAAAGTATCATGGCAATAGGATTCGCAATACCTTTTCCTGCGCCTTGTGGAAACGAGCCGTGAATGGGTTCAAAAAGGGCATGTGTTTCTCCAACAGATGCCGAGGGTAATAGCCCAATGGAACCACCAATAACACTTCCTTCATCTGAAATGATATCACCAAATAAATTACTAGTCAAAAGCACATCAAATTGGCTTGGTGCTAAAATCATTTGCATGGCAGCATTATCGACAAATAAAAATCGAAGTTCAACGTCGCTGAATTCGGATTTGTGCAATTCCGTTACCACCCTGCGCCATAACCTAGAAGATTCCAGTACATTGGCTTTGTCAATTAGTGTTACAACATTGCGTCTTTTTCTAGCTGCAGCAAAAGCCAAACGCCCAATGCGTTCAATCTCTGCACGTGTATACTCACACAAGTCAGATGCAGTATTTTGATCTTCTGACAAGGTTTTTTCGCCAAAATAAATTCCACTGGTAAGCTCGCGATACATCACAAAATCGGTACCTTTTACACGCTCTTCTTTTAGTGGCGATTGATGTAACAATGCATCAAATGTTTTTACAGGACGGATATTGGTGAATAATCCCAATGCTTTGCGAATAGCAAGCAATCCTTGCTCTGGACGCACTTTTGCAGTTGGGTCGTTGTCGTATTTTGGATCACCAATAGCGCCAAAAAGTACCGCATCGCTTTCTAAGCTTGCTTTTAGGGTAGCAGCGGGAAGCGGCTCGCCTGTTTTATCAATGGCAATAGCACCCATATCGGCATACGTATAGGCAAACTCGTGTCCAAATTTATCTGCAACAGCATCTAAAACTTTAACAGCTTCTTGTATGATTTCAGGCCCAATTCCATCACCAGGAAGAACGGCAATTTGTTTTTTCATGTCTAGTTGTTGAATAGTTGTTACGAACGATTTTGTTCAAATGCTGTGATTGCTTCTTTTTGGCTTAATAGATAGTCAATATCGTCGTAGCCATTTATCATACACATCTTTTTGTACGCATTGATTTCGAATGAAATAACAACACCAGCTTCATCTACGCGAAATTGTTGCGTTTCTAAATCCACTTTGGCTTGTATCGATGGATTGCTATCAATAGCCGTAAAAATAGCTTGCAATTCGTCTGGCGAAACCTGAATTGGAAGAATGCCGTTGTTGAGGGCATTGCCTTTAAAAATATCAGCAAAAAAGCTAGATACCACCACGCGAAACCCATAGTCTGCTAATGCCCATGCGGCGTGTTCACGGCTAGAGCCACAACCAAAATTATTTCCTGCAACTAGAATTTTTCCAGCATATGCGTTGTCGTTAAGTACAAAATCTTTGGCTTGGTTATCGTTTGTAAAACGCCAATCACGAAACAAGTTTTCTCCAAAGCCTTTACGGTCTGTTGCCTTTAAAAACCTAGCCGGGATGATTTGATCGGTATCTACATTTTCGATAGTGAGTGGAACCATGCCACTTTCTAAAATTTCAAATTTTTCCATTACTGTTGACTTACATCTACAATTTTCCCTGCCACGGCTGCTGCGGCTGCTGTAACGGGGCTTGCTAATAACGTTCGTGCGCCTTGTCCTTGTCGCCCTTCAAAATTCCGGTTTGAGGTTGAAACACAATAGGCTTCTGCGGGAATTTTATCATCATTCATTGCTAAACAAGCCGAACAACCTGGTTGGCGTAATATAAAACCTGCTTCTTCAAAAACACGATCTAGGCCTTCTGCAACAATTTGTTTTGCTACTTGTTGCGAGCCAGGAACGATTAAGGCCGACACATCGGGTGATTTTTGTTTTCCTTTCACATATTGGGCTGCAGCTCTAAAATCTTCAATTCTTGAGTTAGTGCAACTTCCAATGAATACATGACTGATGGGCATGTGCAACAAAGTGCTACCTGCCTTTAGTCCCATATACTGCAGCGATTTGATAAAGCTCGCATCGTCAGATTCTGGGATGTTTTCTCCAATTTTAATCCCCATTCCTGGATTTGTTCCATAGGTAATCATGGGTCGTATATCAGCAGCATCAAAATGATGTTCTACGTCAAAATGCGCACCATCATCTGTTGGAAGTGTTTCCCAGTACGCTATTTTTTGTTCCAGTACTTCACCTTTTGGCGCGAATTCGCGTCCAGAAACGTAATCAAAAGTAGTTTGATCGGGAGCAATCATGCCACCACGTGCACCCATTTCAATACTCATATTACAAACGGTCATACGTCCTTCCATGCTCATTTGCTCAAAAACGCTTCCCGCAAACTCCACAAAATAGCCTGTGCCTGCATCGGTACCTAATTTAGCAATAATATACAGGACAACGTCTTTGGGTTGTACATCAGGATGTAAATCTCCAGAGACTGTTACACGCATGCTTTTAGGCTTGGCTACCAATACGCATTGACTGGCAAAAACTTGTGCCACTTGGCTTGTTCCAATTCCAAACGCAATGGTCCCAAATGCACCGTGCGTAGACGTATGGCTGTCTCCACAAACCATGGTCATTCCAGGTTGGGTGACACCCAATTCTGGGCCAATAACGTGAACAATTCCTTGATATGGATGTCCCAATCCGTATAGCGTTACGCCGTATTCCTCACAGTTTTTAGAAAGCTGCGTCACTTGTTTGCGCGAAAGCGCATCTTGAATGGGCAAATGCTGATTTTCGGTGGGGACGTTGTGGTCTGCGGTCGCAACAACTTGATTGGGTCTAAAAAGAGGAATTTCTTTTTCTTCCAACACGTTGAAGGCTTGCGGACTGGTAACTTCGTGGATTAAATGCTTGTCAATGTACAAGATGTCTGGGCCGTTTTCTACGGATGATACCACATGGCTATCCCAAACTTTATCGAAAAGTGTTTTTTTCATGTAGATTTAACTAATTCCGGCGGTTTTTACGATTTCAGGAATATCGTCGTCGGTAATTTCTTTCTTTTTATCTGCAAAAGTTAAAAAAGTGGCATATGCCAAATCAAGTTCATCCTTAGTAAGTTCTATACCAATATTTTTGGCTCGATAGGCAAGTGCGGCACGCCCGCTGCGTGCAGTAAGCACAATGGACGAGGTGTCTACTCCAACATCATGGGGGTTGATAATTTCGTAGGTTTCTCTGTTTTTAATCACACCATCTTGGTGAATACCAGAGCTATGTGCAAATGCGTTTGCACCAACGATTGCTTTGTTGGGTTGCACCACCATGCCCATGGCTTCGGAAACCATACGACTGGTTTCAGATAACAATTGCGTTTGAATATTTGTGTCGAGTCCTAAATTGGGATGCTGACGCATAATCATAACCACTTCTTCCAAAGAGGTGTTTCCTGCGCGCTCTCCAATGCCGTTAATGGTACACTCAATTTGACGCGCACCGTTGATTACTCCTGAAATGGAATTAGCAGTTGCCAAACCTAAATCATTATGACAATGACAGGAAAGCGTTGCCTTATGAATTGAAGGTACATGCTCCATCAAATACTTTATTTTGGCGCCGTATTCTTCTGGAAGGCAATATCCAGTTGTGTCGGGAATATTTAATACAGTAGCTCCTGCCTGTATCATCGCCTCGCATACTTGTGCGAGATAAGCATTATCTGTTCTTCCAGCATCTTCGGCATAAAACTCAATATCTTCAACAAACTTTTTGGCATGTTTTACAGCAGCTACACCACGCTCAATAATTTTTTCACGCGTAGAGCGAAATTTATGCTGTATGTGCGAATCTGAAGTGCCTATTCCTGTGTGAATACGTGCACGCTTGGCTGGTTTTAGTGCTTCTGCAGCTACTTCAATATCTTTTTGTACCGCACGCGTAAGTCCACAAACAATGGCATTTTGTACTGTTTTGGCTACGTCACTAACGGCTTCAAAATCTCCAGGAGAGGAAATGGGAAAACCAGCTTCTATGATGTCAACACCGAGTGTATCGAGGCGTTTGGCAAGAATCAACTTTTGTTCTTTGTTTAACTTACAGCCAGGAACTTGCTCGCCGTCTCGTAAAGTTGTGTCAAATATTTGAACGTGTTCTTTTCCCATCCATTAAAAGGTTGAAAGCAAAAGTAACTAATTTTAACAATTATGGTAGTGAAAAATGACTACAAAATGCATACAGCTGTAAAATGACAGCAAAGCGCATTAAGTCAAATTAGGAAACGCTATCCCACAACGCATTTTTTGGAGGCAGTTCCCCGTCCACCTCTTGAACGAGAGGAGCAGGGCACACAAGGCGACACCCTACATTTATTACGTTCTCTTTGGCACTAGAAAGGACCTGTCTGCTGATGGGAAGGCCCTTGCGCCAGCGCAGTGAGAACACTAAATAATTTATTTCTATTTTAAAATAACTTTAATTATAGTTGTAACCTCATTCTTTTTATCTTCCGGAATAGTAATGGTTAACTGTTCGTTTTTCAGCTGAAATTTATGTTTGCTGTTATCTTTAAAAAAGGTCACCTCTTTAATTTTTTCGTCAAAATCGTCAACTCGTAGTTCATTTAAGTTTGGATTTAAAATGTGAATATATAGTGTCTTCCCATTTTGAGTTGAGACATAGTCTTGGGTTGCAGGAACAATCCCTCCACGGGTGCCGTATATTGTGTCTCCATTTTCATTAAGCCACTTACCAATATCCTCTAGCAGATTCACGTGTTCATCTTGAATTTTGCCATTGGGCATGGGTCCGACATTGAGCAAGAAGTTTCCATTTCTGCCTGCTGCGTTTATAAGGTATCGGATAAGTTTTTTAACTGATTTGTGTTTATCATCTTGGAGATTAAATCCCCAAGAATGGTTAATTGTTTCACATGTTTCTAGTGGTAATGCAGATACTTCGGCGCTGCCAAAACCCGTAGTGCTTTTGCCAGGTAAATCTTTTTCGAACATTTGAAAATCCTCTCCCGCAAAAGGGGTTAAATGATGGTTGTTGCCTATTAAAAGAGCAGGGTTGATGTCATGAATTAATTTGTATGTTTCTAAAAGTTTCCAACGTTTTATGCCTTCTTTTCTTGTTTCAGGGGTGCGCCCTTTTTCCCTTAAGACATCCCAAAAACCATCAAACCAAAAACCAGAAATGTTGTAGTTTTCAGCCAACTCTTTTATTTGAGCGTTTTGATAGTCAAGATAATTTTCCCAATCTCCAGCGTCTGGCCTTCCCACGCCAAGTCCTGTACGACCTCTTGGATAATAATCTGGATGGTGCCAATCGAGCTGTGAATAATACGCAAATAATTTAATGCCTTGTTTTTCACATTCTTGTTCTAATGCTCTAAAAATATCTTTTCCGTATGGAGTTGCTTTTACGATATTATAATCAGAAATTTTGGAGTTATACATTGCAAATCCATCATGGTGTTTTGTTGTTATTGTGATGTATTTCATACCTGCTTTTTTGGCTAGTGTTACAACGGCCTTGGCATCAAATTCAATGGGATTAAAAAAAGTGGGTAACAATTCGTAGCGATCTTTTTTTATATTTTGTTTGGTCATTACCCATTCAGCATCACCCAAAATACTATAAACGCCCCAATGAATAAACATTCCAAACTTGTTGTCTTGAAATGCTTTTCTAGCTGCTAAATTCTCCTTAGATGGTACATAATTGTGCTGTGCAGTTGCAGCTTGAGTCAAGCAAAGGGAGGCTAAAAATGTAAATACGTATTTCATTATTTAAAGTCTGTATGAATTACGAATATATATACTTTTAACTTACGTACTCCGTTTAAGCGTTTATTCGTCTTGTATTTAGTGCTCTCTGAAATTACATACTCAATAAGAAACAGCATTCCACAACGCATCTTTTGGCGGCGGTGCCGTAAACGTTATAGGCTTTTTTAGCGTAGGGTGGGTTAGTGTTAGTTTACGGGCATGCAAATGAATACTGCCGTCTTTGTTGGGTCGTTTAGCGCCGTATTTCAGATCGCCTTTTATCGTAAGCCCTTCTGTGCTAAGTTGCGCTCTTATTTGATGATGCCTTCCTGTTAGTAATTCAATTTCAACCAAATTGTATCTGTCAAACCCTTGTTTTTTGGTGTAAATAAGTTCCGCAATTTTGCTATTGGGTACTTCCTTTTTATATGCATACGACTTGTTTTGTGCAGGCTTACGTACCAAGTAATGCTGCAATCGGGTAGGGGTTTCTTTTGGTGTTCCAGTCACCATTGCCCAATATATTTTTTGTGTTGATTTTTCGGCAAATTGTTTGTTTAGGCGTGTTAGGGCTTTGGATGTTTTTGCTAATACCAGAATGCCGCTTGTGGGTCGGTCTAGCCTGTGGGGTAAGCCCAAATACACATTTCCAGGCTTTTGATCGCGGAGCTTTATCATGTGCTTACAGCTATCCAATACGCACAAATCTCCTGTGTTGTCGCCTTGCGAAAGCATTCCTGCTGGTTTGTTTATCACCAGCAAGTGATTGTCTTCAAAAAGAATTTCAGGGTGCAATTAGTACTGTTC
Source organism: Bacteroidota bacterium (assembly GCA_009937085.1). Taxonomy (GTDB): domain Bacteria; phylum Bacteroidota; class Bacteroidia; order Flavobacteriales; family Flavobacteriaceae; genus UBA7446. The sequence goes on along the minus strand of JAACDD010000009.1, from coordinate 16,113 downwards.
TTCTTTGTTTGGAAAATCGCTAGACTTTACGTCCTTAATATAATGCTGCACGGCTTCTGTCATTTGTTCGTACAAATTCATATATCTACGTAAAAAGCGAGGACTAAACTCTGTGGTAAGTCCAAGCATATCGTGTAGTACCAAAACTTGTCCGTCTACGCCATTTCCTGCGCCTATTCCAATAACAGGAATATTCACGGTTTTGGCTACTTTGGCAGCTAAAGTAGCGGGAATCTTTTCAAGTACTAATGCAAAGCAGCCTAATTGCTCAAGTAACTTTGCATCTTCGATTAATTTCGCGGCTTCAGCTTCTTCTCTGGCGCGAACGGAATAGGTTCCAAATTTATATATCGATTGCGGGGTTAGTCCAAGATGTCCCATAACAGGGATTCCAGCGTTTAAAATGCGTGTCATGGAATCTTTAATTTCGGCACCGCCTTCAATTTTTACTGCGTGCGCACCTGCTTCTTTCATTATGCGAATAGAAGAGCGTAGCGCTTCTTTCGGGTCAGATTGGTAGCTCCCAAAAGGCAAGTCTACCACTACCAAAGCGCGTTTTACCGCGCGTACAACAGCCGAAGCATGATAAAGCATTTGGTCAATAGTGATAGGAAGCGTGGTCTCGTGTCCAGACATGACGTTTGATGCCGAATCGCCAACCAAAATCACATCAATATTTGCAGCATCAACGACTTTTGCCATTGAGTAGTCGTATGCAGTAAGCATGGAAATTTTTTCTCCTGCCTGTTTCATTTCAATCAGCGAGTTTGTGGTCACACGCTTATACGCTTTTTTAGCAGCTGACATATCGTTCTTTTTGCCAAAAATACACTATTGATCGCATATCTATACAATATGACATCCTGTCAGTAAATTCAAATGGCATAATGATTGACTATGTATTGAAAAATATTATTAGTAATGAGTAAGATTATCGGTATAGATTTAGGAACAACCAACTCGTGTGTTTCGGTAATGGAAGGAAACGAACCAGTTGTCATTCCAAATGCAGAAGGAAAGCGTACAACACCTTCTGTTATTGCTTTTGTTGAAGGAGGCGAAATTAAAGTAGGTGACCCGGCTAAACGTCAAGCGGTTACCAATCCCACAAAAACCATTTCGTCTATTAAGCGATTTATGGGAAACAAGTTTTCAGAATCTAAAAATGATGTTGAACGTGTTCCATATAAAGTTGTAAAAGGCGATAACGATACACCTAGAGTAGATATCGATGGTCGTTTGTACACTGCGCAAGAACTTTCTGCGATGGTGTTGCAAAAAATGAAGAAAACAGCTGAAGATTACCTAGGTCAATCGGTTACTGAAGCGGTTATTACCGTTCCTGCATATTTTAACGACGCACAGCGTCAGGCGACTAAAGAAGCTGGTGAAATTTCTGGTTTAAAAGTACAACGTATTATTAACGAGCCAACAGCTGCTGCTTTAGCGTACGGATTAGATAAAGGCGGTTCAGATAAAAAAATTGCGGTGTATGACCTTGGTGGAGGTACATTTGATATTTCTGTTCTTGAGCTTGGTGATGGCGTTTTTGAAGTACTTGCCACAAACGGAGACACACACTTAGGTGGTGACGATTTTGACGATGTGGTTATTCACTGGCTAGCTTATGAATTTCAAGAAACAGAAGAAATTGACCTTCGCAAAGACCCAATGGCGCTACAACGCCTAAAAGAAGCCGCTGAAAAAGCAAAAATTGAATTGTCGTCTTCTACACAAACGGAAATCAATTTGCCATATATCACAGCTACAGCATCTGGACCAAAGCACTTGGTAAAAACACTCACGCGTGCCAAATTTGAGCAACTAGCCGATGAGCTTGTAAAGCGTTCTATGAACCCCGTTAAAAAAGCGCTTGACGATGCAGGTCTTTCTACTGGCGATATCGATGAAGTGATTTTGGTAGGTGGTTCAACGCGTATTCCTGTTATTCAAGAAGAAGTAGAGAAATTCTTTGGTAAAAAACCATCGAAAGGAGTAAACCCTGATGAGGTTGTTGCTATTGGAGCAGCCATTCAAGGTGGAGTACTTACGGGGGATGTAAAAGATGTATTGCTTTTAGATGTTACGCCACTTTCTCTGGGTATTGAAACTATGGGCGGTGTGATGACAAAATTAATTGAGTCAAACACCACGATTCCAACAAAGAAATCACAAGTATTTTCTACTGCTGCTGACAACCAACCGTCTGTAGAAATTCATGTTATTCAAGGTGAGCGTTCCATGGCTTCGGACAATAAATCTATTGGTCGTTTTCACTTAGATGGGATTCCTCCTGCACAGCGAGGCGTGCCACAAATTGAGGTTACGTTTGATATTGATGCAAATGGATTGATACACGTAACAGCTCTTGATAAAGCTACCAACAAGTCGCAAGACATTCGTATTGAAGCATCTTCTGGACTTACTGAGGAAGAAATTGAGCGCATGCGAAAAGAAGCAGAAGCAAATGCTGATGCTGATAAACAAGCAAAAGAGGAAGCGGATGTGTTAAACAATGCCGATCAAATGGTTTTCCAAACAGAAAAGCAATTGAAAGAATTTGGCGATAAGCTTTCTGCAGATAAAAAAGCACCTATTGAAACGGCACTCGAGGCACTTAAAAAGGCCCTTGAGTCTAAAGATTTAGAAGCGATAAAACCTGCGTTAGATAACATCAACGAAGCATGGAAAGAAGCTTCTGAAGAAATGTATAAAGCACAGCAAGAAGCAGGCGGGCAAGCTCCTCCAGCAGATGACGCTGATGCATCTTCTTCATCAAACGATGATGATGTGGAAGACGTAGACTTTGAAGAAGTAAAATAAACTATAATTTATTGCGCCCCGCTATGCGGGGCGCATCTATTTTTATGGATAAGCAAGCCATTTTAGACCTGTTGCAAGCGCGTTGCGCCAACACCTTGGTAGATACACTAGGTGTTACTTTTGTAGCACTAGGCGACGATTATTTGGTTGCCAAAATGCCTGTAACTTCTGCTGTACATCAAGTAGACGGCGTACTTCACGGCGGAGCTACAGCTGCGTTAGCCGAAACGGTAGGCAGTGCGGCATGTGCTATTTTTTGCAAATCTGATGATGTTATCATGCGCGGAATAGAAGTTTCTGCAAATCATGTTAGAGGGGTCCGGGATGGATTTGTGCATGCAAAAGCTACCGCCATACACAAAGGGAAAACAATGCAACATTGGTCCATTCAAATTACCGACGACGCCAACAAGCTCGTTTCATCCTGTAAGTTGACGACACTTATTCTTCCCAAGAAAAAATAGATGTTGTACATTTCTAAAAAATTAGAATATGTATATCGAGCAAGTACGTAAACAAACCAATACGTTTGGTCTGTACGTTGTTGGGATTTTTATTTTGGGTGTAGTTATTCTCATTGGAAATTTTCCATTTGGAATGGCACTTGCGGCTGAGCGTGGCCCCGATGCTACTCAACTCAGTATAGTTGAGCAAATGCAGGTACTCCCCTCAAACACCACTCTTTTTTTACTTCTTTTACCATTTGCACTTGCTTTTGGTGCAATTCTATTAATTACTAAATTGCTTCATAAACTATCGCTGCGTGAGCTTATAACAACTCGTGCTAAAGTAGACTGGAAACGCATAGGCTTTAGTTTTGGAGCGGTAGCATTATCTTTTATCGCAATGCTTATTGTGGGCTATTTTATTGACCCTGAGTCGGTTCAGTGGAATTATAAACCCAAATCATTTGCCATATTAGTTCTTATAAGTGTGGTGATGGTGCCCTTACAAACGAGTGCTGAAGAGCTTTTTTTTAGAGGATACCTTATGCAAGGATTAGGACGGGTTTTCCCAATGCGTCTGTTGCCGTTTATAATTACGTCCACCTTATTTGGGTTGCTGCATTTTGCCAACCCAGAAGTTGATAAACTAGGCGATATTATTTTAATCACGTATTTGGCTACCGGATTTTTTCTAGGGGCGATTACATTAATGGACGAAGGCTTGGAGCTGGCGTTGGGCTTTCACGCTGGAAACAACCTCTTTTTGTCATTGTTTTTAACTTCTGACTGGACCGTTTTTCAAACCGATTCCCTTTTTATAGATATGTCAGAACCCAATGTAGTAGCGTACATTATAGGTCCGTTAATTATTTATACCTTTTTATTTCTGGTGTATGCCAAAAAATATAAGTGGAAAAATTATGCTGCTCGTTTAGTAGGTTCGCCTACAGCTAAAGTCGCATCATAATTTTAAAGTCCATTTACTAGCGCCCAATCATGTCTTCGGGTTTCACCCAAGTATCAAATTCATCTGCTGTTAGGTAGCCAGTTTTAAGTGCAGCTTCTTTAAGTGTCAACTTTTTTTCATGTGCTAAATTGGCAATTTCCGCAGCTTTGTAATACCCAATTTTGGTATTAAGCGCCGTTACCAACATGAGTGAATTGTTCAGTAATTCATGAATCGTTTCCAAATTTGGTGTGATACCTTGTGCACAGTTTTCGTCAAAACTTGCGCTAGCATCACCAATCAATTGCGCTGACTCCAACACATTTGCTGCCATGACAGGCTTATAAACATTGAGTTCAAAATGCCCTTGAGATCCAGCAAAAGCTACAGCAGCATCATTACCCATAACTTGTGTGCAAACCATGGTAAGTGCCTCACACTGCGTTGGATTCACCTTTCCAGGCATAATGGAACTTCCGGGTTCATTCGCCGGAATAATGAGTTCTCCAATTCCCGAACGCGGACCACTTGCCATCATGCGAATATCATTGCCAATTTTAAACAACGACACGGCCAATTGACGTAATGCCCCATGTGTTTCAACCAATGCATCGTGAGCTGCTAAGGCTTCAAATTTATTTTCTGCCGACACAAAGGGAAGTCCTGTAAAGTCTGCAATGTAAGCAGCAACTTTTTCAGCGTAGCCTTTTGGTGTATTGATTCCTGTTCCAACAGCTGTTCCGCCAAGTGCCAACTGAGACAAATGCGGCAGGCTGTTTTCTAACGCCTTAATTCCATGATTCAGTTGGGCTACGTAGCCCGAAAATTCTTGCCCCAGACTAAGTGGAGTAGCATCCATAAAGTGCGTGCGTCCAATTTTGATAATCGTATCAAAATCAGCAGCTTTTTGTTTGAGTGTATCGCGGAGTTGGCGCACACCGGGAAGTGTTGTTTCTATAATTTTTTTGTAAACGGCAATATGCATCCCCGTGGGGAAGGTATCGTTTGAAGATTGGGATTTATTCACATCGTCATTGGGCTTTAGGGTCTTTTCCCCTTCGCCAAGCGTGTTTCCCTCAAGTACATGCGCACGGTTGGCAATGACTTCGTTAACGTTCATGTTGGATTGCGTACCGGAGCCCGTTTGCCACGTGACAAGTGGAAATTGATCGTCTAGGGTGCCAGCTAAAATTTCGTCACATACTTTGGCAATTAAGTCCCGTTTGTTTGTGTCGAGTGCCCCGAGTTCTGCATTTGTATATGCGGCTGCTTTTTTGAGTACAGCAAAGCCATACACAATGTCGATAGGCATTGAGCCTGCTGGACCAATTTTAAAATTATTCCTTGAGCGTTCTGTTTGTGCGCCCCAATATTTGTCTGCTGGCACCTGTACAACACCCATGGTGTCTTTTTCTTCCCTAAATTTCATGTGGTTATTTTGTGCAAAAATACAAAAGCATATGCACTTCTTTTGTTGTAAGGTTAAGAACCAATATGTACCTTTGTAAAAACTTCGACCATGATTGAATTTGATCAATATTTAGGCTTTCTTGCATTTTTGACCATCCTTACCATTGGTTTTTGGCTGATGATTTTCCTTATCACTTTTGTTGTTCCGTTTTGGTTAACAGGAAATTTAATGCAATGGCTTAAGGAAAAGCGTGAAAAGTCAAAAAGCTAACTAGAGCTCGTATCCGCCTCCATCGCCATAATTGTCACCGCCACCTTCTCTGCGTTGACGCTCCTTATCTTGTCTAAACCGGTACGTGAACGTTACCTTATAAAACGGTTTTCTTCGTTGATATTCTCCCTTTGTTGTGATGTTTTCTGTAAAGCTTTCCCATCTAAAAATTTGCGTGTTAAATACATCAGAGAAGTTTAAATTAAGCGTTGCGTTCTCCTTAAATAAGTCTTTACTAAGCCCGAGGTTTAACCCACCAAAAGATTTCCGTCTTCCAAAAGCCAATTGTGAAGGCCCTCTGAAAAACACATTTATTTGCGTGTTTATATCTCCAAATAGTGTTAGGTTATTTCTCAAATTTCCGGTCCAACTTTCATTTTCATTATCAAACGACAATCCTTCATATGTTCCTGTTTCAACTCTTCTAAAAAGGTTAAAGCTAAGGTTTGATCGCCATTTTGTTGACCAGCGCACCGAACTATTCGCTTCAATTCCCAATTGATCTGTGCGACCAAGGTTAACAGGAAAACGTTTGATTACAGGAATAACCTCGCCATTTACCGTTGCAAAATCACCAGTTTCTATTGATATACGACTGATAGGCTTATCTGTTCTTCTAAAATAAATAGAACTATTGATTGTGATTTTTTTAAGTTGTTTTAAATATCCAATGTCAAACCCATTGCTGTAACTCGGTTTTACATAAGGGTTGCCTTGAAAAAAACTGGTTTCGCTTGAACGCGATTGAAACGGATTTAATGCGCGTGAGCGCGGCCTAGAGATTCGACGGTTATAACCAATAGTGATGTTTGCCGTCTCAGAAAGCTCAATTCCTAAATTTAGTGTTGGAAAGAAATCGCCAAAACTGCTGTTGCCATCTTCGTTAGTAGTTTTTTGCACTACTTCCAAAGAAGTATGCTCGTATCTTAATCCTGATAGGAGAGAAAAAGCGCCCCATTTTTTACCAAACTGCGTGTATAGCGCATGGACTTCTTGGTTAAAATCGAGGTAGTTTGTCAAATTTTCATTGACAATTAAGGTTCCATTTACATCCTCTTGTTGCACTACAAATCCTGAGTTTTGTTCTTCGTTAGTAGTGCGATACCCAGCTTCAAACTGTGTGTTTTTGTCAATGGGGAATACATAATCCACCTGTGCCAAAAACTGCTTTTGATTCTCTTCGGTATTATTTTCTTCTAATAAGCCTAAACTATTTTGGGGTACAAATTGTTGCGTTCTTAAATCAGCAAATTCATTTTCAATATTTCTTTCGCCTTGTAACGTAATATCAATTTTGTGTCCACTTTCATTGAACTTATGTGTCAATGATAAGCTAAGCTGCTTGTTAAGATCATAATCTTCTTCGATTTCTGAACGCAAAGATTTTGTTACAGGGATTGCAGCTAAAAAATGATTTTGATCGTTAAGTGTTTCATCGTCTCCATCGCGTTCATTTTGAACATATGAAAGCGTAAGTTTTGTTTTTTCGGTTAGATTATAATCAAAACCTACATTCACATTTGTCCCTACTCTTCTGCGATCAAATTTTCTAGTTTCTACAAACTGGTCAAAATTGGAGTTCGCTGAATAGCTGTTGTTTTGGTAGTTTTGACCTACATTGGTATTGTCACGATAACCTGAGTTGGTGAAAAAATTAAACTTACCTGTTTTATAATTTAAACTCGCATTAGCTCCGTAGCTATCGAATTTTCCAGCCGTTAGATTTAAAACACCATTTAACCCTTTTAATGTGTTTTTTGCTAATATAATATTTACAATACCTGAAGTTCCTTCAGCTTGATAGCGTGCAGAGGGCGCCGTTATTACCTCAACCCGCTCAATGGATTCGGCGGGTAAATCAGCAAGTGCATCTATGCCATTTAATCCGATAAGACCAGAAGGTTTACCGTCAATGAGAATACGTACGTTTGTATTTCCACGGAGCTCTAAATTTCCTTCAATATCTATTGAAAGTGACGGAATATTATCCAAAACATCTGACACATTTGTGCCTTTAGCATTTAAATTTTGTCCAACGTTATACACTCGTTTATCTAATCTTATTTCCACATCAGATCTTCTGCCAACCAAGTCCACACCTGCCAATTGATTTTCTTTTGGTATAAGCCCAAGCGTTCCTAGTGCTGTTTTTCGGGAAATATTTGATTTTTCAAAAACCAAAGTCTCATAGCCAACATAGTCTACTTGTATTTGAACGTTTGCAAGTGGACTTTTGACCGAAACAAAACCGTTTTCGTCTGAAACAGCCCCTCCTATAATTGCTTTTGAATCCGGGTTTTTTAACGATAGCGTGGCAAAAGGAAGTTTGTCTTTTGTGTTTTTGTCAATTACGGTTGCTGTAAGTGTGTAACGGTCTTGGCCATAGCCAACAAATACAAGTAAGACAAAGATTTGACATAATGCGGATTTAAACATGCACTTTTTTTTTATAAATATAGGTTGTTGCGTCTAACATAGAGTTAAAAAACTACTTTTTTCAGTTGATGTATTGCTAAGCATTGATTACATGAATCCCTTTTAGCGCTAGATAACTTCTAATCGCTCTAATTCTTGCGTTAACATTTCGGCAGAAGTAAAATGAATTCCATGTATACCTTCTTTGATAGCAGCATCTATATTTTCTTTTTTATCATCAATGAAAACTGCATTTTCTGCTGTAACATCATATCTGTCAAGTGTTAATTGATAAATACGCGAGTCGGGCTTTTTCATTTTTTCTGTTCCCGATACGATAATTCCATCAAACCACGACAAAAAGTCAAAACGCTCCAACGCCACAGGAAAAGTTTCGTGACTCCAGTTGGTAAGTCCCAATAGCTTATATTTTCCACTTTCTTTCAACTTTTTGAATAGTTCTACGGTTTCGGTGTGTTCATAGCCTAGCATGTCTTTCCAACGATCGTAATACATTCTTATGAGACGTTCGTGCTCTGGAAACATGGCTACCCGCTCCTCGGTGGCTTCTTGCATGAGGCACCCCTCATCTTGTTTTTCGTTCCATTCCCAAGAACAAATATGTTCCAAAAAGTGATTCATTTTTTGTTCATCACCTCTAAATTCTTTGAGGTATACATAGGCTGGGTTCCAATCAATAAGAACGCCTCCAAAATCAAAAATCACGGTATCTATTTTTCCCATGGGCTATCATTTGTGTTTTGTTGTTGAGTCATTAAAAATGCTTTTAAAAAACGATCTATATCACCGTTTAAAACGTCGTCAACTGCAGCGGTTTCTTGTTGCGTTCGTACGTCTTTTATGAGTTTATAGGGATGCAATACATAATTCCTGATTTGTGATCCCCACTCAATTTTCATTTTACCAGCTTCGATATCGTTTCGGGCTTCCATACGTTTTTGAAGTTCTATTTCATACAATTGCGAGCGAAGCATTTGCATGGCACGATCTCGGTTGTCGTGTTGTGAACGCGTTTCTGAGCATGAAATTTGAATACCTGATGGTTTGTGAACCATCTGCACTTTGGTTTCTACTTTATTTACGTTTTGTCCGCCAGCTCCGCTAGAGCGAGCAGTTGTAACTTCGATATCTGCAGGGTTGATTTCAATTTCAATGGTATCATCTACAAGGGGATATACATACACCGATGCAAAACTTGTATGCCGTTTGGCATTGCTATCAAAAGGCGAAATACGCACCAATCGGTGTACGCCATTTTCACCTTTTAACCACCCAAAAGCAAAGTCGCCATCAATTTCTAAAGTAACGGTTTTGATACCCGCAACATCGCCTTCTTGATGGTTTAGTTCTCGAACTTTAAATCCTCTTTTGTCTGCCCACATTTGATACATGCGCATCAGCATGGCTGCCCAGTCACAACTTTCGGTACCGCCTGCTCCAGCAGTAATTTGTAGTACAGCACTTAATCCATCTCCCTCGTCAGAAAGCATGTTTTTAAATTCTAAGTCTTCAAAATGAGCCGTAGTAATATCCCAGTGCGATTGCAGCTCGGCCTCATCAACTTCACCAGCTTTGTGAAATTCATAAAGCACCTCAAGCTCTTCGACAAACTGCGCTGCTTTTTCGTAGTCTAGTACCCACTGCTTTACACTGCGTAGCTCACGCATATATTGTTCAGCGGCTTTGGAGTCATTCCAAAAGTTTGGGTCTAATGTTTTCTCTTCCTTATTGGATACTTCTATGCGTTTGGCATCTACGTCAAAGATACCTCCTCAGCGCACCTAGGCGCTCAATAAGACTTTTGAGTTGGTCTTGTGTCAAAGTTTATTACATTTAGATTTCAAAAATACATTATTATGACCTCAAATGTTCTTTTAGCTACCTATTTTTGTTGCTTATTTTTTAGTTGTACCTATATGACACATACACCGCCCAATGCTGCTGTAAAAGAAAAAAAATTATCTAAGCATGGGGATACCCGCATCGATCCATATTATTGGCTTAACGATGCTGAAAACCCTGAAGTAATTCAGTATTTGGAAGACGAAAACGCCTACACCAAAGCAATACTTAAGCCTACCGAAAAGTTCCAGAAAGATCTTTTTGAAGAGATGAAAGGACGTATTAAAGAAGATGATAGTTCGGTGCCGTATTTCTTAAACGAGTATTGGTATATCAGTAAATTTGAAAAGGGGAAAGATTATCCAATCTACACCCGAAAGCACAAAACACTAGACGCTGATGAGGAGGTTTTACTCGATGTAAACGAATTGGCTAAAGATCTGGCATATTGCCAAGTTTCAGGACTGAGCGTAAGTCCAGATAACACCAAACTTGCTTTTGGAATTGACACCCTTTCAAGACGAATTTATACCATTAAGGTTAAAGATTTGGTCACGGGCAAAATGTTAGATGATGAGATTAAAGGGGTGAGTTCTTATGCTGCCTGGGCTGCTGATAGCAACACCATGTTCTACACGGCAAAAGACGAAGAAACACTTCGTACAGATCGAATTTTTAGACATGAGTTGGGGCAACCCCAGGACAATGACGTTATGGTTTTTGAAGAAAAAGATGAAACGTTTTACACGTTTGTATATCCTTCAAAATCACGTAAATACATCATGATTGGTTCTACAAGTACCATGACTTCTGAATATCAGTTTTTAGCTAGTGATACGCCAAAAGACACATTTAAAACCATTCATAAGCGTGAACGTGGATTGGAATACAGCGTGGCACATTTTGGTGACTCCTTTTACATAACGACTAATGCAGACAACAGCACGAATTTTAAACTTGCTAAAGCACCGACTTCTGCACCTACCAAATCAAATTGGAAAGATGTGTTGCCACACCGCGATGCTGTGTTATTGGAAGGCGTAGAGCTTTTCCGTGATTTTATGGTAGTGTCAGAACGTCAAAATGGATTGCTGCAGCTTCGTGTGATGCGTTGGGATGAAACAGAAGATTATTATCTAGACTTTAATAGCGAAACCTATACGGCATCGTTAAGCACAAATCTCGATTTTGATGCGCATGTATTTCGCTATAACTTTTCTTCGTTAACCACTCCGTCAAGTGTGATAGACTACGATACCAAAACGAAAACGAAAGAAATCAAAAAGGAACAAGAAGTTTTAGGCGGGGCGTTTGATAAAAAGAATTATACGGCAGAACGTCTTTGGGCAACTGCTGCTGATGGTGCCAAAATTCCAATTTCTCTTGTACGTCATATACATACCGATTTAACGCCTGATACACCATTGTTGCAATATGCTTACGGTTCTTATGGCAACACGATTGACCCGTATTTTTCATCCGTACGGCTAAGTTTACTTGACCGCGGATTTGTGTTTGTAATTGCACACGTTAGGGGCGGGGAGTATCTAGGTCGTCCTTGGTATGAAAACGGACGTATGCTTTCAAAGAAGAATACCTTTACGGATTTTGTAAGCTGCTCTGAATTTTTAATTGAAAAAGGCTATACCTCTGCTGCGCATTTGTATGCTATGGGAGGTTCTGCGGGAGGATTATTGATGGGTGCAATAATGAACATGGCGCCTGAACTTTATAACGGAATTGTAGCCGCCGTTCCGTTTGTTGATGTGGTTACTACTATGTTAGACGATAGCATACCGCTTACCACAGGAGAATATGACGAGTGGGGAAATCCAAACGAAAAAGAATATTACGATTATATCAAATCATATTCACCCTACGACAACGTTCGTGAGGTTTCATACCCTAATACACTTATAACCACAGGATTACACGACTCGCAAGTGCAATATTGGGAGCCTGCCAAATGGACAGCCAAACTTCGCGACAAGCATCAAGGCGATAACTTGATTCTGTTGCATACCAATATGGAGGCAGGTCACGGAGGTGCTTCTGGACGTTTTGAGGCACTCAAGGAAATAGCTATGGAATACGCTTTTTTATTACATTTAGAACAGAACTAAATATGTGCAAAAATGTATAGTTTGATGAATTTTTGTAAATTCGCATTCAAATTATCCGCACCTAGTGTGTTAAGATATGACAACCAATAAAATAGCAGCTTACAACAATGCTTTAGAGCTGATTGGCGATACACCGCTAGTAAAGCTTAATCATGTTACCAAAGACTTTTCTGGTAGCTATTATGCCAAAGTCGAAGCATTTAACCCAGGTCATTCCAATAAGGATCGTATTGCGCTACACATTCTTGAGAAGGCTGAGGAAAAGGGTATCGTAAAACCCGGGAGTACCATAATTGAAACGACTTCTGGCAATACGGGTTACAGTCTTGCTATGGTTAGTATCATCAAAGGATATGAATGTGTTTTGGCGGTTACGTCAAAATCTTCTCCAGATAAGATTGATATGCTGCGCGCCATGGGTGCGAAAGTATATGTTTGTCCAGGTCATGTTAGTGCTGATGATCCACGTTCATACTATCAAGTTGCAAAACGTTTACACGACGAAATAGAAGGCTCTGTTTACATCAATCAGTATTTTAATGCGCTTAATACAGACGCGCATTACCTCACCACAGGTCCTGAAATTTGGAATCAAACGAACGGACAAATCACCCATTTAGTGGCCAGTAGTGGTACAGGTGGTACCATTTCGGGTATTGGGCGCTATCTTAAAGAACAAAATAAAGACGTTCAAATTATTGGTGTTGATGCGTATGGTTCAGTACTTAAAAAATTCCACGAAACACAAGAGTTTGACGCAAACGAAATTTACCCTTACCGTATTGAAGGACTCGGAAAAAACTTAATTCCTACCGCAACAGACTTTGACGTTATTGATCATTTTGAAAAAGTAACGGATGAAGAAAGCGCACACGCTGCCCGTGACATTGCAAAAACCGAAGGTCTTTTTGTGGGGTACACATCTGGAGCAGCGCTTCAGGCAATTCGCCAATTGGACAAAACAGGTAAGTTTTTTGATGAAAATAGCGTAGTGGTCGTTATCTTTTGTGATCACGGTTCGCGTTATATGAGTAAAATTTATTCAGATAAGTGGATGCGTGAACAAGGCTTTTTTGATGCTAAAAATATCGAAAAAGAAAAACCAATTGAATACATTCGCTAAACGAACACTTCACTTTTAGGGAGCAATACCCTATATTTGCAACAACTTTAAAACCAATACATTGACTACCGATTTGTTTGCTAAAATCCGTGAAAATAAAGGTCCACTTGGAAAGTGGGCGTCAGTAGCGGAAGGATACTTTGCGTTCCCAAAGCTTGAGGGACCTATTGGAAACCGAATGAAATTCCAAGGAAAGGAAGTGATTACATGGAGTGTAAACGACTATCTTGGACTTGCAAATCACCCAGAAGTGCGTAAAGTTGATGCTGAGGCTGCTGCTGAGCACGGATCTGCCTATCCAATGGGCGCAAGACTCATGTCGGGGCATACGTCATTTCACGAACAACTTCAAGATGAATTGGCTGCGTTTGTAGGCAAGGAAGCCGCCTATGTGCTTAACTTCGGCTATCAAGGTATTTTATCTACGATTGATACATTAGTTTCCAAAAATGATGTTATTGTTTACGATGTAGACTCACATGCATGTATTGTTGATGGTGTACGTTTACATATTGGGAAACGTTTTACATTTCGTCACAACGATATTGAAAGTTTAGAAAAGAACTTAGTTCGTGCGACCAAAGTTGCAAATGAAACAGGTGGCGGTATTTTGGTCATATCGGAAGGTGTTTTTGGCATGCGCGGTGAACAAGGTCGTTTACGTGAAATAGCTGCCCTCAAGGAAAAGTACGGCTTTCGTTTTGTAGTTGATGACGCGCATGGTTTTGGTACTTTAGGCGCTACAGGAGCTGGAGCAGGCGAGGAGCAAGGCATTATGGACGATATTGATGTGTATTTTGCCACATTTGCTAAATCCATGGCGAGTACAGGAGCGTTTATTGCCGGCGACAAAGAAATTATGGACTATATGAAGTATAACATGCGTTCGCAAGTTTTTGCCAAATCATTGCAAATGGTATTGGTTAAAGGTGCGTTAAAACGTTTGGATATGCTTCGAACCATGCCTGAACTGAAATCTAAACTTTGGGAGAATGTGAATGCGCTCCAAAGCGGGCTTAAAGAGCGTGGTTTCGATATTGGGACAACACAGAGTTGTGTCACACCAGTCTACATGAAAGGAAGCGTTTTAGAAGCGATGGTTTTGGTAAAAGATCTTCGAGAGAATCACGGGATTTTCTGTTCTATAGTGGTGTATCCTGTTATTCCAAAAGGAATGATTTTACTTCGCCTTATCCCAACGTCCTCACATACACTAACAGATGTTGAGGAAACCCTAACGGCTTTTTCGGCTATTCGGGAAAAACTTACTTCTGGCGTTTATGAGCGGTTGTCGCAAAACCTTACTGCTGACATGAATGTCTAATTAACGCTGCTTTTTACAAAGCATCATCTCTTCAAGACTAAAATAAAAAAGGACAAATCTCAAAAAAGTTGAGTTTGTCTCGTTTGGTGGAGGCAAAGGGAGTAAAGTCGAACTTTTTTGATAAGGATTTAGCTACCTTAAAATAAACACATTAAAACGAACTTATGACCAACTTTTTTAAAATCACTTTATTATCATGCTTTAAATTAAGAAAATAAATTCCTTTTGAAGTTGGCATTTGAATACGATTAACATAACCTGAAAGTTGACGAATAACCTTTCCTTGCATATCAATAAGTTCGATTTGACTGAAGTTAATATCACGTTCAAGATTTAAATACTCTGTTTTAACAGGGTTAGGAATAAATATTTCATCTTCAAGATCTGATGAAATAGATAATGAAGAATTCCATTGTTGATTTTGTTTGTCCCCCCACAAATACTCCACAAGTTCAGGATGATCTATGAAAGGGTTTCGATTTCCTTGATAGTCGTAAATAACGTTGTTTCGATTTCGCTCAAAATCATCAACTGGATCTAGCGCATGCCATTCTAGGAGTGTCGAACGCACGCCATGCCGCGGTATCTTACTGGAAGTTGATAATAGACTTTCTGTCATTTCTAAATCCAACTCACCATTATCTCCTTCATAGCGAATGTCCATGTAAAAAATGATACGAGCTACATCGCCTTTGTCTTCATCTCGAGGTTCAAAAACTAGGGCAGAGGAGCTATAGTAATTCCCAAATGTATTTTCGCAACTACTACTCGTACAATCATCAAAATTGTAATTAGAACGAGTTGAATTGACATTAATATTACTTGCGCGCAAGTTATGGACATCGGTTCCTGCTACGGTGGCAGTTCCGAAGTCTCCTCTAGATTTTGCCCAAACATGTTCTCGATTCCAACCAGAACCACTGGCGTACTCCTGAGTACCATTTACAGATTCACGTGTATAAACCAATAAAACGTTGTTAGCGTTATTAGGATCGGCGTCTGATTCCTTCAAAATATCCCATGTATCTGTTGAAGAACTTGTATAACTGTAAGCTGTATGGTCATCAATAATATTGTGTAATGCCGACCTTAGTGATTGATCAGACTTGTTTTCAGCACTGCTATAATACCCCGTAGGAATTTGACTTGACGCATTTGTATATATACAAGCCGCCAAAAAGGTGAGATAATAGTTGGCCCTCAATATGAATTATTTCTTTAAAAACAATACGTCGTCAACAAAATAACCCCCGTCTAAAGAACTATCTGTGCCGGACCCGACATATTTAAACGCAACATAAAGATTACCAGAATAGCTAGAAACATCAATAAGACCAACATCCTGAAATGCATACCATGAGATATCCTC